>CBDTVS010000009.1:0-13884 GCA_965364245.1 uncultured Gammaproteobacteria bacterium
AGTGCTCCTCGTCGCCGTCGAGCATGTAGACCATCTTGTCGAGCGCGAACGGCATGCGCGGGGTCAGCAGGGTCACGCCTTCCTTGCCCGGTAGCAGAATGCAGTCGCTGATGTCGCCGACGTAGCCGGTCTCGTCGCATACGCCGGCCTTCACGCCACGCCCCTCGTTGGCGAGGATGCGCACCCCGACTTGGGTCTCCTGGCCGCTGCGCTGGCGGATCCAGCGCGCGGTGCCGACCTTCCAGCGCCCGCTCGTGGTGTCGTCGAAGCCGATGCAGAGCAGGTCGCCGACCGAGATCGTCAGCTCGCTCTCCTTGGCACAGACCAGCTGGCAGCCGCTGGCGCTGAAGTCCTGGGTCCGGCAGGCGTAGCTGCGCGGCGGCTCGACGCGCCGGTTCTCGGTCCAGGCCGCGGCCGCGGCCTGCGGCAGCAACATGTCGGCGATCTTGTCGCGCTTCTGTTCCGTGGTCGAGACCAGCTCACCCTCGTGCATGTCGAGGGCGCGCTCGGCGACCTCGAGGCTCAGCTCCTGGACATCCTCCGGGACCTCCAGCTCCGGACCCGGAGCGACCATATGGTCGGCCGAGCCGTGGCCGTGGGTCAGGAAGAAGTGCGCCGCGTTGAGGCCGATCGCGACCTGCACCTGGACCTCGCCCTGGTAACGGGTCTCGGCACGCGTGGTCGGACCCGACCAGCTCTCGAGCAGCATCTGCAGCGTGGTGGACGGCAGATGCGGCATGTCGTCATCGCGCTTCGGCTTGGCCGGGCCGTCCTTCTGCCGCTCGATCTCGTCCTCGAGGATGGCGACCAGCGCGTTCGCATCGAGCACGCGGACCTGGGTCGGCTCCGCGACGTCGTCGCCCTCGAGCACCTTGAAGCTCGGCGGCGCGCTGCCGTCGAGACGGATCACGATGTGCAGCTGGTCGCTGGGCGCTCCGCCGTACTGCAACAGGCGGCAAGCCGAACTCCACTCCGACAGCCGCAGGTAGAGCAGATCGATGGTGCCGCGCTCGAAGTGGTAGGGCGAGGCCAGCGCGACCAGCATCAGCCGCTTGTAGCTGTCGCCGATGGTCATGCGCCACCCTTCGGAGAAGTCGTCCGACTTCTGCTGGTCGAGCTTGCGCGCCTCGGCGAGCGCGTAGGTGGCGTGGATCTCGCCCCACAGCCCCTCGGGGAACGGGACGTAGGTGCGGTAGGACTCGAGCACGATGCGCCCGAAGTAGTGCAGCACCGCCTGCAGCGCGGTGACCAGCTGGCGCTGCCCGCCGCCGCCGAACATGAAGCGCTTGCCGAGCAGGCCGCGGGCGACGATCTTGTAGGCGATGGCCGCCTCGGCAAGCAGCTCCTGGTTGAGCTTGACCAGCTTGGTGACCTTCTCGGGTAGCGGGTGGGCGTGCCCCTGCGCGCCCTTGGTCAGCGCGCCGCTGATGTATTCGATCTGTGGCTCGAGCGCCTCGAGCAGCAGCAGTCGGCCCTTTTCCGGCAGCTGCAGGCGATTGGCGTCGCGCAGCAGGGTGAAGACCTGGCGCGTGGTCTCCTGCAGGTTGGCCAGCGGCAGCCCATCACGCCACTCCTGTAGCGCCTTCGGGGTGAGTTCCACGGCGAGCGTCCCGCGCTTGAGCTCGGGAATCCGCAGGGTCTCGATCAGCTTGGCATGGTCCATTCGTTCCGCCCGCGAGCGCTGCATGTGCACGGCCACACCGGGCAGCGCGTGATCCGGGGCGCGCCCAGCCCCTAAAAACTAGTCCATGCGGCTGGGCCAGGCAACAGCCCGCCGCCCCGGCGCATCAGGGGATGCGCTCGAGGAACCGCCGCGCCTCGATCGCGATCGGGCTCTCCGGATCGACGTCCACGCAGGTCTGGAACGCGGCACGTGCCGATTCGGTCTGGCCCAGCTGGAGGCGCACGAAACCGAGGGTCAGCCAGATGCGCTGGAACTTCGCGTCCTTCGCCGCACCGGCCTCCAGGACCTGCAGCGCCTCGCCGGAACGGCCGGCGTAGTGCAGCGCGAGGCCGAGGTCGTTGAAGGTGTCCACGTCGTCCGGCGCGAGCTCGAGGAGCTTGCGGTACGCCTCGATCGCCTCGCCGAAGCGCTTCTGGGTAAGCAGTTCGTCGGCCTGGTCGGCGAGCACGGCCGGGTCGTCGGCGAGCGTGACCGGGGGCCGGGCCTGGGGAATCGCGATCGGCCGCGCCGCCCCTCCCGCGGGGGCGCTGGCGGCGGGCGGGCGGGCGGCGGCCTGCTCGAGGTAGTAGGCGCGGGTGGCGGCGAACACCACGGCGCCGTAGACGATCAGGAAGGCGACGCCGAGCAGCGCCTGGCGCAGCGTCGGCTTCATGCCTTGGCCTGTCCGTCGATGACGCGCACACCGTCGTCGCCGCCGAGCAGCAGCACGTCTGCCGGGCGCGCGGCGAACAGGCCGTTGGTGACGACACCGACGATCTGGTTCAGCTCGCGTTCGAGGGCCACCGGGTCGAGGATCTCGAGATGGTGAACGTCGAGGATCAGGTTGCCGTTGTCGGTGACGAAATCCTCGCGCAACACCGGCTGCCCGCCGTGCTTGAGCAGCTCGCGGGCAACGTAGCTGCGCGCCATCGGGATCACCTCGACCGGCAGCGGGAAGCTGCCGAGCACGTCGACGAGCTTCGACTCGTCCGCGATGCAGACGAACTTGCGGCTCGCCGCGGCGACGATCTTCTCCCGGGTCAGCGCACCGCCGCCGCCCTTGACCAGGTGCAGGTGGCGGGTCGCCTCGTCGGCACCGTCGACGTACAGGCCCAACTCGCCACAGGAATTGAGGTCGTAGACCGGGATGCCGTGCGCCTTGAGCCGCGCGGTGCTCGCCTCGGAACTCGACACCGCACCCTCGATCCGACCCTTGACCTTGGCCAACGCGTCGATGAAGTGGTTGACGGTCGAGCCGGTGCCGACACCGATCGTGCTGCCGACCTCGAGGTACTCGAGCGCCGCCTCGGCGGCGAGGCGCTTCTTGCTGTCACTGTCCATGGCGGGTTCTCCTCGGGCGACGCGGGGTGCCGATGATAGCCGGGCCGCCCGCCGGTCGCACGTCAGCCGCCGGCGAGCTCGAGGATGCGCTCCCAGGTCGCCTTCTCGACCGGCATCACCGAGAGCCGGCTGCCCTTGCGCAGCAGCGCGAAGTCGCCGAGCGTCTCGGCCTGCTCGCGCAGTTCCGCGAGCGGGACCATGCGCTTGAAGCGCTTCTTCAGGCGCACGTCGACCAGGTACCAGCGCGGGGCGTCCGGGTCGGATTTCGGGTCGTGGTACTTCGAACGGGGGTCGAACTGGGTCGGGTCCGGATAGCCCTCACGCACGACCTCCATGATGCCGACGATGCCCGGCGGCGCGCAGTTGGAGTGGTACAGGAAGGCCAGGTCGCCGCGCCGCATGGTGTCGCGCATCATGTTGCGCGCCTGGTAGTTGCGCACGCCGTCCCACGGTTCGGTCTTCTTCGGTCGCGCGGCCAGGTCGTCGATGCCGAACACCGACGGTTCGCTCTTCATCAGCCAGTAGTTCATGCGGCTCCCTCTCCGTATCCGGTTGGCATCAGTGTGCCGCGCTCGGTGACCACGCCGTGCAGGGGCACGTCCCAGGACGCCGCGTCGAGTCCAGCCACCTGCTGGAAAGCGTAGCCGACACCGAGCAGTCGCGGCCGTCGCCACGCGCGAGCCCGCTGGTAGGCCAGCGTGCGGTCGAAGTAGCCGCCGCCCATGCCGAGCCGGTTGCCGTGCGCGTCGAAGGCGACCAGCGGCAGCAGCAGCAGGTCGAGCGCGCGCGCCGGCAGCAGCGTGCGGCGCGGGACGTCGGGCTCGGGGATGCCGAAGCGGTTCGGCACGAAGCGCGTGTCCGGGGTGTGCGGCGCGAAGCGCAGGTGCGGCCAGGGCCGGTCGATCAGTACCGGCAGGTAGCAGTGCCGCCCGCTGGCCCAGGCGCGCGCGACCAGCTCGCCCGGGTCGATTTCACCGTCGCGCGCCAGGTAGGTCGCCAGGCGGCGGGCGCGTGCGAAGTAGGGGTGGCGGGCGATGGCGCTGGCCAGACCACGGGCCGCCCGACGACGGACGCCGGCGTCGAGCGCCCGGCGTCGGGCGCGCAGTTCACGACGCATGGCACCGCGACCGACCGTAGACGATGAATTCACAACGGACGCGACCTGGCCGGCGCGCCCTGGATAAGGTGACACCCCCCGCCTGTGCCGTAGCCGACTCGTGATCTTGAACCGGGCGGTTCAAGGGGGGACAGCCGTGGGCTCTCAGGCTTTCCGCTCGGTGGCGGACATGCACAACGATCCCGTATCGGACCGACCCCGGGTACTGCAATTAGGCTCAAGAGTTTCCTAAGCCGGCTTCGTACACCGCAGGGGGTGTCAGCAACTCGTGGTCCTTCGCGACCTGCCGCCGGGGCGGTCGGTGCGCCTGCGAAGTGACCCGGACGGCGCTTCAGAGTTCCATCTGCCGGCCCGTGTTCAGGGCCGACTCGATCTTTTCCTGGATGCCGCGGATGCGCCCGCTCAGCGCATCGTTGAGCTGATCCTTCTGCGCACGATAGCCGAGCAGTTCGTGCGCGATGTTCAGTGCCGCCATCACCGCCAGGCCGTCGGGACCGAGCAGCTTGCCGCCCTTGCGGATCTCGCGCATCTTGCCGTCGAGGAAGTGCGCGGAGGCGATCAGCGAGTCGCGCTCCTGCGGATCGCAGGCGAAGCGGTACTCCTTGTCGAGGATCGACACGACCACCGAGCTGGCGTCGTCCTTCACGTGCCCTGCTCCATCGAATTGAGGTGCATGATCATCGCCTCGACACGGTTGCGCGCGCGGTCGTTCTTCTCGAGCAGGTTGGCGCGCTCCATCTGCAGGCTGCGCTGGCTGGCGCGCAGGGCGCGGTTCTCCTCACCCAGGCGCTCGCAGATACGGATCAGTTCGTCGATCCGCGTCTCGAGTTTCTTCAGTTCTAGGTCGGCACTCTGCATGTCGGCATCCTCGTACGCGGGATCACTATAGAACCCGCTCGACTTGTGGGTCAACGCGTTGCTGTCGACCGTTCAAGCTGGGTGCTAGCATACGCGGCAACCCGCCGGAGCCCGCCATGCCGTCCGATTCCATGCCCGTCCCGCCACCCGATTTCGACCTGGTCGCCGACGCGCTGCACGCCTGCGGTGCCCCGCAGGGCGCGGCCGACGCCCACGGCCTGCTGTGTGCTCTGCTGTGCGCCGAGCCGACGCTCGACGTCGCCGGCTGGCTCGATCGGCTCGGCGCGACGCGCCCCAACAGCGACGGAACGCTGCTGGCGCTGCATGGACACACCCGCGCGCAGCTGTCTGGCGAGCGCTTCGATCTCACCCCCTGGCTGCCCGGCGACGCGACGCCGCTCGAGGCCCGCACGCAGGCGCTGGGCGAGTGGTGCCAGGGCTTCCTCGGCGGACTGGGCCTCGCCGGGGTCGATCCCGACCGGCTCGGCAGCGAGGCCGCGGAGTTCGTGCGCGACCTCGCGACCATCGCCCACGTCGCGCACGACGAGACGGCCGAGGCCGAGGAGGCGGAACGCGACTACGCCGAACTGGTCGAATTCCTGCGCATCGGCACCTACCTGGTGCGCGATGCACTCCAGCCTTCGACCACGCAGGGGAAACCTTCATGAACGCGCGCGAACACGCCCGCCGCCGGCAGCAACTGATGCAGCAGATGGGCGAGGGCGGCATCGCGATCCTGCCCGCCGCACCCGAGCGCCAGCGTAACCGCGACGTCGACCACCCCTACCGCCAGCACAGCGACTTCCTCTACCTGACCGGGTTCCCCGAGCCCGAAGCGGTGGCCGTGCTCGTCCCCGGGCGACCGCAGGGCGAGTACCTGCTGTTCTGCCGTGAGCGCAACGCGGAGATGGAGACCTGGCACGGGCGCCGCGCCGGCCTCGAGGGCGCGTGCACCGACTTCGGCGCCGACGACGCCTTCCCGATCACCGACCTCGACGACATCCTGCCCAGCCTGCTGGAGAACACCGAGCGGGTCTACGCGACCATGGGCCACGACCCGGCCTTCGACCGTCACCTGCTCGACTGGGTCAACCGCGTGCGCGACAAGGCGCGGGCCGGCATCACCGCGCCGGTCGAGTTCATCGATCTCGACCACCTGCTGCACGAGATGCGCTTTATCAAGAGCCCTGCCGAGATCAAGCTGATGCGCCGCGCCGCCGAGATCTCGGCCGCCGCGCACGTCAGCGCGATGCGCGCCTGCCGGCCCGGTGGCAACGAGCTCGACCTCGAGGCCGAGTTGCAGTACGCCTTCGCCACCGGTGGCGCGCGCCACGCCGCCTACCCGTCGATCGTCGGCAGCGGCGCCAACGCCTGCATCCTCCACTACACCGAGAACAGCGCCCGCCTGCGGCGCGGCGACCTGGTGCTGATCGACGCCGGCGCCGAGGTCGAGGGCTATGCCGCCGACATCACGCGCACCTTCCCGGTCGGCGCGCGCTACAGCCGCGCGCAGCGCGCGGTCTACGAACTGGTGCTGGAAGCGCAGCAGGCCGCCATCGAGGCGGTGCGGCCGGGCAACAGCTGGAACGCACCGCACGACGCCGCGGTCGAGGTGCTCGCCGAAGGCCTCGTCGCGCTCGGCCTGCTCAAGGGCCGCCCACGCACGGTGATCAACAAGGGCACCTACCGGCGCTTCTACATGCACCGCACCGGACACTGGCTGGGTCTCGACGTCCACGACGTCGGCGACTACAAGGTCGGCGGCGAGTGGCGGCTGCTCGAACCCGGCATGACCCTGACCGTCGAACCGGGCCTCTACCTCCCCGCCAGCGCGAAGGGCGTGGCCCCACGCTGGGCCGACATCGGCGTGCGCCTCGAGGACGACGTGCTGGTGACCGCCGAAGGGCACGAGGTGCTGACCGCGGCGGCGCCGAAGGGCGTGCGGGAAATCGAGGCCCTGCGTAGGGTTAATTGACATTTAGCAAAATAAAAAAGTTTTACAACAGGCCCTTGCAAACTAAATGAGAATGATTATCATTTAGGCCAACGGGGAGAAGGACGCTTCCCACCCGTTTTCGGCCCGGGCCGCTGGCCCGGCAATGACGACACGAGACCGTACCCGCCAGTCGCGCCTAATCTCGCCAGCGGGTCAAGGGGCCCGCACCCATGAAACCGTTACGCACCCCTCTGACCTGTGGCGCCCTGGCGCTGACCCTCGTGACGCCGCCAGCCATCGCGAGCGGCGAGGTCAACCTCTACTCGGCACGCAAGGAAGAGCTGATCAAGCCGCTGCTCGACCGCTTCACGGCCGACACCGGGATCAAGGTCAACCTGGTCACCGGCAAGGCCGACGCCCTGCTCAAGCGCCTCGAGAGCGAGGGTCGTAACACCCCGGCCGACCTGCTGCTGACCACCGACGCCGGGCGCCTCTACCGCGCCTACGAGGCCGGCCTGCTGCAGCCGGTCCGTTCCGAGATCCTCGAGCGCGACATCCCGGCCATCTACCGCGATCCCGAGGGCCACTGGTTCGGGGTCTCGGTGCGTGCCCGCGTACTGATGTATGCGCGTGACCGTCTCAATGCCGCGGCCCTGTCGACCTACGAGGACCTCGCCGACCCGCGCTGGAAGGGACGCATCTGCATCCGCTCGTCCGACAACATCTACAACCAGTCGATGGTGGCCAGCCTGATCGTCGCCCATGACGAGGCCGGCACCGAGACCTGGGCCAAGGGACTGGTCGCCAACCTCGCGCGCCCGCCGCAGGGCGGTGACCGCGACCAGATCAAGGCCGTCGCCGCCGGCCAGTGCGACGTCGCCGTGGCCAACACCTATTACCTGGGCGGCATGCTCAACAGCAGCGACCCGGCGCAGCGCGAGGCCGCGGCCAAGATCGCGGTCTTCTGGCCCAACCAGGCCGACCGCGGCACGCACGTCAACGTCAGCGGCGCCGGTGTGACCAAGTACGCCCGCAACCGCGACAACGCCGTACGCCTGCTCGAGTTCATGGCCACCGACGAGTCGCAGCGCTGGTACGCCGACGCCAACCTCGAGTACCCGGTACGCGACGGCGTCGCCCTCAACGAGACGCTGCAGTCTTGGGGTACGTACAAGGCCGACACCATCAACCTCGCCGAACTCGGTCGGCACAACGCCACGGCGGTCCGGCTGATGGACCGCGCCGGCTGGAAGTGAGCCCCGCAGTGCACCCAGGACGATGACCGCTTCGCTGGCCCCCCGGCCCGCCCCCGTGGCGGGCCGGGGTATCACGTTCCGGCTTCCCGACCCCTGGCGGGCCGGGGTGATCGCCGTCGCCCTGCTGCTCGCGCTGCCGGTGCTGACGGTGTTCAGCGCCGTGTTCGTGCCGGCCGGCGAGGTGTGGCAGCACCTGGTCGACACCGTCCTCGCCGACTACGTGCTGAACTCGCTGGGGCTGATGCTCGGGGTCGCCTACGGGGTGCTGTCGATCGGCGTCACCTGCGCCTGGCTGACCGCCAACTGCCACTTCCCCGGGCGCCGGCTGTTCGAGTGGGCGCTGCTGCTGCCGCTCGCGATCCCGGCCTACATCATCGCCTACACCTACACCGGCATGCTCGACTACCCGGGCCCGGTGCAGACCGCGCTGCGTGACTGGACCGGCTGGGGTTACGGCGACTACTGGTTCCCGGAGATCCGCTCGCTCGGCGGCGCCATCGCGATGCTGTCGCTGGTGCTCTACCCCTACGTCTACCTGCTGGCGCGCGCCGCGTTCCTCGAGCAGTCGCTGCTCGGCCTCGAGGCGGGGCGCATCCTCGGTGCCGGCCCGTGGGAGCGGCTGTGGCGCATCTCGCTGCCGGCTGCGCGGCCAGCGATCATCGCCGGGCTGTCGCTGGCCCTGATGGAGACGCTGGCCGACTACGGCACGGTGCAGTACTTCGGCGTCACCACCTTCACCACCGGCATCTTCCGCACCTGGTACGGGCTCGGCGACAGCGGGGCGGCGGCCCAGCTCGCCGCGCTGATGATGCTGTTCGTCTTCGCGCTGATCCTGACCGAGCGCTGGTCCAGGCGCCAGGCCCGCTACCACGCCGGGGCGCGCTCCAAGCCGCTGCCACGCCGGGTGCTGCGCGGCTGGCAGGCCTGGCTCGCAACCGTGGCCTGTGCGCTGCCCCTGCTGCTCGGCTTCGTGCTGCCGGTCGGCCAGCTGGTCGCCTGGGCCGCGCGAACCCTGGAGAGCACCGTCGCCGACCCGTTCCCGGAGCTGGTGCTGAACACCCTCGGCCTGGCCGCATCGGCCGCGTTGTTGGCGCTGCTGCTGGCGCTGTTCATGGCCTACGGCCGACGCCTGCGCGGCGGGGTTGCGGTGGCCGGCGCGGTGCGCGTCGCCGCGCTCGGCTATGCGATCCCCGGCACGGTGATCGCGGTCGGCGTGCTGATCCCGTTCGGCTGGCTCGACAACGCGGTCGACGCCTGGGCCCGCGACACGCTCGGGTTCTCGACCGGCCTGCTGCTCAGCGGCACGCTGTTCGCGCTGCTGTTCGCCTACATGGTGCGCTTCCTGGCGGTCTCGCTGCAGACCGTCGAGGCGGGTCTCGAGCGGGTCAAGCCGATGATGGACGAGTCGGCGCGCACCCTCGGCCTGACCCCGGGCCGGGTGCTCGCGCGCGTGCACCTGCCGATGCTGCGAGGCAGCCTGTTGACCGCGATCCTGCTAGTCTTCGTGGACGTGATGAAGGAGCTGCCGGCGACCCTGATCCTGCGGCCGTTCAACTTCAACACCCTGGCGGTACGCGCCTACGAGCTCGCTTCGGACGAACGGCTCGCCGAGGCGGCCGGACCGGCGATCGCCATCGTGCTCGCCGGCATCGTGCCGGTGATCCTGCTGAGCCGGTCGATCGCCCGTTCGCGCGGCAGCACGACCGTCCACTGAACAACGACCGGAGAGAACGCATGCAGACTCCCCTCCACCCGCAGCACGTCGCCCTCGGGGGCAAGCTGGTGCCGTTCGCCGGCTGGGAGATGCCGCTCCACTACGGCTCGCAGCTCGAGGAGCACCACGCGGTGCGCCGCCACTGGGGGCTGTTCGACGTCTCGCACATGACCGTCGTCGACGTCGAGGGCGACGCGGCCGAACCCTACCTGCGCCGCCTGCTGGCCAACGACGTGGCCCGACTCGAGGCCGGCAAGGCCCTCTACTCCTGCATGCTCGCCGAGGACGGCGGCGTGCTCGACGACCTGATCGTCTACCTGCGCGCGCCGGGCCGCTACCGCGTGGTGGTCAACGCCGCGACGCGTGACAAGGACCTCGGCTGGATGGAGGCGCAGGCCGAGGGATTCGCGGTCAGCGTCACCGAGCGCATCGACCTGGCGATGATCGCCGTGCAGGGCCCGGAAGCCGCCGCCAGGCTGCCGCAGCACCTGCCCGAAGCGCTCGGGGCCCCGCTCGCGGAACTGCAGCCGTTCCATGCCCTCGAGGACGGCAACCTGTTCATCGGCCGCACCGGTTACACCGGCGAGGACGGCTTCGAGCTGCTGCTGCCGGGCACCGACGCGGCTGCGCTCTGGGCCGCGCTGGTGGACGCCGGGGCACGGCCCTGCGGGCTCGGCGCGCGCGACACGCTGCGCCTCGAGGCCGGCATGAACCTCTACGGCACCGACATGGACGAGGGCGTCACCCCGCTCGAATCGGGCCTCGCCTGGACCGTGGCCTGGGAGCCGGCCGAGCGTGATTTCATCGGCCGCGCGGCGCTCGAGGCGCAGCGCCAGGATCCCGAGCGGCGCCGCTTCGCCGGCCTGGTGCTGCGCGAGCGCGGCGTGCTGCGCAACGGCACCGAGGTGGAACTCGCCGACGGGCGGCGCGGTGCGGTGACCAGCGGCTCGTTCTCGCCGACGCTCGGCCTGTCGATCGCGCTGGCGCGGCTGCCGGCCGGCAAGGAGAGCTCCGCGGTGGCGCTGCTGCGTGGCAAACCGCACCCCGTCGAGGTGGTCAGGCCGCCGTTCGTGCGCCACGGCAAGGCGTGCATCCCGACCTGACGATCATCATGTGACCGCCGCCCGGACGCACGGCATAATGCGACCCTTCGTCTGCCCAGCCAGGAGAGCCTTGAGATGAGCAACGTCCCTGCCGAGCTCCGTTACACCAAGGACCACGAGTGGGTGCGCCGCGAGGACGACGGCAGCGTCACGGTCGGCATCACCGACCACGCGCAGGAGCAGCTGGGCGACCTGGTGTTCGTCGAACTGCCCGAGGTCGGCACGAGCTGCGACGCCGGCTCCGAGTGCT
Organism: uncultured Gammaproteobacteria bacterium; assembly: GCA_965364245.1. GTDB lineage: Bacteria > Pseudomonadota > Gammaproteobacteria > QNFN01 > QNFN01 > QNFN01. Next base: position 11,239 of record CBDTVS010000009.1, read on the forward strand.
GCGTCGTCGAATCGGTCAAGGCCGCCTCCGACGTCTACTGCCCGCTCGCGGGCGAGATCAGCGCGGTCAACGACGCGCTTGCCGACAGCCCCGAGCTGATCAACTCCGACGCCTACGGTGAGGGGTGGCTGTTCCGTCTCACGCCGACCGACGGCGGTGCCGTCGACGCCCTGCTCGACGCCGACGCCTACCAGGCCCTGGTCGACGCCGAGGACCACTGACACCCGCCATCCGGAGGGCGGCATGCCGTTCATCCCGCACACCGAGGACGACGTCCGGGCGATGCTCGAGACGATCGGCGCCGAGTCCGTCGAGGCGCTGTTCGACGAGATTCCCGCCAGCCTGCGCTGTCCGCCGCTCGACGTACCCGAGGGGCTCAACGAGGCGGCCGTCGGCCGCCTGATGCACGCGCGCGCCGCGCAGGACGGCCAGCCGCTCTGCTTCGCCGGCGCCGGCGCCTACGACCATCACGTTCCGGCCGCGGTCTGGGAGCTGGTCACGCGCGGCGAGTTCTATACCGCCTACACCCCCTACCAGGCCGAGGCGAGCCAGGGCACGCTGCAGGTGCTCTACGAGTACCAGACCATGATGACCCGGCTGACCGGGCTCGCGGTCTCCAACGCCTCGCTCTACGACGGGGCCTCGGCGCTCGCCGAGGCGGTGCTGATGGCGGTGCGCGGCAACCGCAAGGCCAAGTCCAACCGCATCCTGATGCCGCGCAGCCTGCACCCGGCCTACCGCAAGACCGTGCGCACCATCGTGCACAACCAGGGCATCGAGCTGGTCGAGGTACCGTTCGATCCAGCCGGCGGCCACACCACGATCGCGGCGCTGGAAGCCGCCGCCGGCGACGACGGCTTCGCCGGCCTGGTGATCCCGCAGCCCAACTACTTCGGCGTGCTCGAGGAGGTCGACGAGCTGACCGACTGGGCGCATGCCCGCAACGCGCTGGCGATCGCGGTGGTCAACCCGGTCGCGCTCGGCCTGCTCGCCCCGCCCGGCGACTGGGGCAGCAACGGCGCCGACATCGCCTGTGGCGAGGGCCAGCCGCTCGGCGCCCCGCTCAGCTCCGGCGGACCCTACTTCGGCTTCCTCACCTGCAGCGAGGCGCTGACCCGACAGATCCCCGGGCGCATCGCCGGGCGCACCGTCGACCTCGACGGCAACCCCGGCTTCACGCTGACGCTGCAGGCGCGCGAGCAGCACATCCGCCGCTCCAAGGCGACCTCGAACATCTGCACCAACCAGGGCCTGCTGGTCACCGCGGCGACCATCCACATGGCGCTGATCGGCCCCGGCGGCCTGGCGCGGATCGCCCGCGCCTGCGCGGCCAACACCCGCGCCCTGGTCGCGGCGCTGACCAGCCAGCCCGGGGTCGAGCCGCTGTTCGACCGTCCGGTGTTCCACGAGACCGCGCTGCGCCTGCCGTTGCCGGCCGACCAGCTGCTGCGCACGCTGGCCGCGAGCGACGTGGTCGGTGGCGTCGCGCTGCAGCCCGACTACCCGGAACTGGGCAACGCGCTGCTGGTCTGCGCCACCGAGCAGCGCAACGCCGCGGACATCGACGCCTACGCCGGGCACCTGCAGCGCATCCTCGAGCGCTAGGGCCGGGAGATCCGCAGGCTGCGCCCCGAATCCATCTGAACCGTCTGCGCCGGGCCGGGCCCGGCACCACCCCACAAGGAGCACCACCATGGCCACCATCACCCTGAAGGGCAACGAGATCCACACCAACGGCGACCTGCCGGCGGTCGGCAGCGCCGCCCCCGATTTCAGCCTGACCAAGGGCGACCTCGCCGACGTCTCGCTGGCCGACTTCGCGGGCAAGCGCATCCTGCTCAACATCGTGCCGAGCCTCGACACGCCGACCTGCGCCACCTCGACGCGCAAGTTCAACGAGCAGGCGAGCCAGGTGGAGGGCGCCACGATCCTGGTGGTCGCCGCCGATCTGCCGTTCGCGATGGGCCGCTTCTGCACCACCGAGGGCATCGACAACGTCACCCCGCTGTCGCTGATGCGCTCGCGCAAGTTCGCCAAGGACTACGGCGTACTGATCACCGACGGCCCGCTGGCCGGCATCACCGCACGCGCCATCGTGGTGATCGACGCCGACGGCAAGGTCGCCTACACCGAGATGGTCCCGGAAATCGCCCAGGAACCGGACTACGACGCCGCCCTCGCCGCGCTGCGCGGCTGAGCCCGAACGCGTCCCACCCTACAGGCCAATCTCAGGAACCGCGGTCATGCTGATCTTCGAGCATTCGCGTCCGGGCTACGTGAACCGGGCCCAGTGCCCGGCCGAGGTGCCGGTCCCCGACGACCTCCCGGAGCGCTTCCGGCGCCGCGAGCTGCCGGGTCTGCCCGAGGTCAGCGAGGGTAACGTGGTGCGCCACTACACCCGGCTGTCGCAGAAGAACTTCTCGATCGACACCAACTTCTACCCGCTCGGCTCGTGCACCATGAAGCACAACCCGCGCGCGTGTAACCGGTTGGCGATGCTGCCCGGCTTCCTGGCCCGCCACCCGGCGGCGCACGACGACCTCAGCCAGGGCTTCCTCGCCTGCCTGTGGGACCTGCAGGCGATGATGCAGGAGGTCACCGGCATGGCCGGCATCGCGCTATCACCGGCGGCCGGCGCGCAGGGCG
>CBDTVS010000010.1:0-13473 GCA_965364245.1 uncultured Gammaproteobacteria bacterium
GGGCGACGGCGCCGACTTCGCCGCGCTAGCCCTGAGCGAGTCGGACGACCCCGGCTCGGCCGAAGCGGGTGGCGACCTCGGCTTCTTCGGCCGCGGCATCATGGACCCGGCGTTCGAGAGCGCCGCGTTCGAGCTCGCCGTCGACGAGATCAGCGCACCCGTCCGCTCGGCCTTCGGTTACCACCTGATCCAGGTGACCGAGGTGCGCGGCGAGACGCCACCGACGTTCGCCGAGATGCGAGACACCCTGGTCGAGATCTACCGCAGGCAGCAGGCCGAGCAGATTTTCTTCGACCGCTCCGAGACGCTGGCCAACCTGGCCTACGAACACCCCGACTCGCTCGAGGTCGCGGCCGAGACGCTGGGCCTGCAGGTTCAGCAGAGCCCATGGATCAGCCGCGGAGATGCCGAGTCCTGGCCGCTCGCGGAGCCGCGCGTCGTCGAGACGGCCTTCTCGCCGGAGGTGCTGGGCGAGGGCCTCAACAGCGAGATTCTCGAGCTTGCCGACGGCCGCCTGCTGGTGCTGCGTCTGGGTGAGCGCAAGCCGGCCCGACAGCCGGAACTGGCCGAGGTGCGCGACGCGGTGCTGGCCAGCTACCGCGGGCAGCGTGCCAGTGAGCTCGCGCGCGAGCGGGGCAGGGCGCTTCTGGAACGCCGTGTCGCCGGCGCGACGCTGCAGGAGCTGGCCGATGAGACCGGTCTCGATCCGGTGGCGGTCGAGGGTATGCGGCGTGACGACACCGCGCGGCCGCTGTCGATCGTGCGTGCCGCGTTCCGCCTGCCGACCCCGGGTGGCGACGCTCCGAGCGTGACCGGTGTGGAAACCGGCAGTGGCGGTTACGCCCTGGTCGAGCTGAACGCCGTCATCCCGGGCGAGCCGGAAGCGGCCGGTGACGAGGCGCGCCTGCGCGAGGCGCTGGCCCGCGTACAGGGCAGTGCGGAACTGGCCGGCGTAGTCAGCGGCGTGCGCGGCCGCGCATCCGTCGAGATCAACGAGGACAACCTCTAGGCGGACTCCGCCCGGGGGGCTTTCCTCGTTCGTGCCGCGCTCCTGCAGTCGACGACGAATCCAGGAGCGGCCCCCAGGCCGCGATGCCCGCGTGAAACGGACCCTCAGCGGGTCGCGATGCCGGTGGTGTTGAAGCCGGCGTCGACGTAGAGGATCTCGCCGGTGATTCCCGAGGCGAGGTCGGAGCAGAGGAACGCGGCGGCGTTGCCGACCTCGTCGATGGTCACGTTGCGCCGCAACGGCGCGTTGGCCGCGGTGTGTTCGAGCAGCTTGCGGAAGTCGCTGATGCCGACCGCGGCCAGCGTCTTGATCGGCCCCGCCGAGATGCCGTTGACCCGAATACCCTCCTCGCCGAGCGAGTCCGCGAGGTAGCGTACGCTGGCCTCGAGGCTTGCCTTGGCCAGCCCCATGACGTTGTAGTGAGGGCAGGTGCGGACCCCGCCGAGGTAGGTCAGCGTCAGCAGGGAACCGTTGCGACCGCGCATCAGGTCGCGCCCGGCGCGCGCCAGCGCGGCGAAGCTGTAGGAGCTGATGTCGTGGGCGATGCGGAAGCCCTCGCGGTCGACGCTGTCGACGAAGCTGCCGGCCAGCTGCTCGCGGGGGGCGAAGGCGACGGCGTGGACGATGCAGTCGAGGCCGTCCCAGCGTTCGCCGAGCGTCCCGAAGGCGGTGTCGAACTGCGCATCCTCGGCGACATCCAGCGGCAGCACCAGGTCGCAGTCGACCTGGGCGGCGAGCTTGGACACCCGCTCGGCGAGCTTGTCGTTCTGGTAGGTGAAGGCGAGTTGCGCGCCCTCGCGATGCATCGCTTTGGCGATGCCCCAGGCGATCGAGCGCTCGCTGGCGACCCCGACGATCAGGATGCGCTTGTCTGCGAGAAAGGGCATTGCGGTTCCTTCGGCTGGGTGGCGTCACGCATCAGGGTGCGCAGCAGCGTAAAAATACCGAAATCGGTGCCGCAATCCTAGCGTGATCTGCGTGGGCCGTGTCGCGCGACGCGTGCTAAGGTACGCGCAGTCGTCGCAGCCAGGCGAGGGGTAGGGCGCGGCGACCCGTGTGTCAGGGAGGCACGCTGGCCGTGGAAAAGTTGTCGTTACTGGCCCAGCTACTTGCGGCCGGGCTGACATGCCTGGTGCTCATCCTGTTCGTGCGCTACAGCCGGCGGCTGGATGTCGAGCGCGTACCTGGCTGGTTGGCGATCAGCGTCGGGTTCTCGTTGCTGCTGTTCGGCATGCTGCTGGAGATCACTTTCGCCAATCCCGCGATCAGCAGCCTGCTGCCGCAGGGCTGGCTGCAGTTGGACGACCTGCTGACCCGCTACGTCGGCCAGCTCGGTGCGGTGATCTGTCTTGCCTACGGCTTCGCACGCTGGATGCCGGCGATCAACGAGCTGCGCGAGACCGAGCTCGAACTGCGCCGTGCGCAGCAGGTGCTCGAGGATCGTGTCGCCGAGCGCACCCGCGACCTCGAGGATGCCAATCGACGAATCAAACGTGAGAGCGAAGGCTACGCCCAGCTGTCACGCCAACTCGGCGAGAGCCAGCGACGCATGGAGACGCTGCTCGGCAACCTGCCGGGCATGGCCTACCGTGGGCCCGCGCGCGCCGGTCACCCGATCGATTTCGTCAGCGAGGGCTGCATCGAGTTGACCGGGCTTACCGACGACCAGCTGCTGCGTGATCCCGGGAGTTTCGGCAGCATGGTCGACCCGCAGGATCGTGAGCGCGTCGACCGGATGATCGCCGAGGCCCTCGAGCAGGGTAGCCGTTACCAGGTCGAGTACCGCCTGCACACGCCGCGTGGTGCCATGCGCCACGTCTGGGAGCAGGGTGCCGGGGTGGCCGACGAATCAGGTCGCCTGGTCGAGATCGAGGGCCTGGTGGTCGACATCAGCGACCGCAAGCGGGCCGAGGAGCGCCTGCAGCTCGCCTCGCTGATCATCGACAACGCGCTCGAGGGCATCGTGGTGACCGATCCCGGCGGCGTCATCGAGTCGGTGAATCCATCGTTTACGACCATCACCGGGTTCACCGCCAGCGAGGTGGTCGGGCGCAAGCCCAGCGTGCTCAAGTCGGGGCGCCACGACGCCGAGTTCTATGCGTCGATGTGGCAGGAGCTGGTCGATCACGGCAGCTGGCGTGGTGAAATCTGGAATCGGCGCAAGAACGGCGAGATCTATCCAGAGTGGTTGACCATCACCGCAATCCGCGACGACGACGGCCAGATCATGCGCATGATCGGCATCTTCTCCGACATCACCCAGCGCAAGATGACCGAGGAGCACCTCAAGCACCTTGCCCATCACGATGTGCTGACCGCGCTGCCCAACCGCACCCTCTACCTCGACCGTCTCGGCCAGCAGATCCGCGTTGCCAAGCGTGAGAAAAAGGAGCTCGCCGTGCTGTTCATCGATCTCGACCGTTTCAAACCGGTCAACGACAAGTACGGGCACAACGTCGGTGACCAGGTGCTCAAGGAGATCGCCGACCGTCTCGCCGACAGCGTGCGTAGCGCGGACACCGTGGCCCGCATCGGCGGCGACGAATTCACGGTCATCGTCGGTGCGATGGAACAGCCCGACGACGCCAAGGTGGTGGCCGAAAAGATCCGTGAGGAGGTGTGCCGGCCGATCGAGGTGCAGGGCGTGGCCCACCAGCTCGGCGCGAGCATCGGCGTCAGCCTGTTCCCGCAGGACGGCGAGGATGCGGACACCCTTACTGGCAAGGCAGACATGGCGATGTACGCGGCCAAGGAGTCTGGCCGCAACGCCATCTGCTACTACGACACCTCGCTCGAGGCCTGAGGGGCGCGCGCCCCGCTAGTTGCGCACCACCAACACCGAGCCGCGGTAGTGGCGCACCACGCGCGCCGCGTTCGGTCCGAGCAGGTAATCCGAGAGCCCGGGGCGGTGCGAGGCCATCACGATCAGGTCGGCGCCGACCTTGTTCGCCGCCTCGATGATCTCGTGATAGATGGTGCCCTGCTCGACCATTGCCTGCGTCTCGAGGTCATCGGGCACCTCGGCGTCGATCAGCTCGTGGAGCTTCTTGCGCGCCTCGGCGATCACCTTGTCGTTGTAGTCCCCGGGCAGGAAGTAGCCGACCATGCTCATGCCGACGTCGGGCATCACGGCGAGGACGTGCAGGTCGGCGGAGTAGCTCTGGCAGAGCTCGACCGCCGTGGGCAGCGCCTTCTGCCAGCTGGTCGGATCGTTGAGATCGACGCTGACGAGGATGTTCTTGTACATGGCGGTCGTTTCCTAGCTGGTTGAGGTGGCGGCGAGCCGGGCCCGCCGGGTGCGTTGCGAGAACAGGACCAGGCCGAACAGCACGAGCGACGGGATCAGCATCCACAGCTTGTCGGGACGCTCGGCGGCGAGTTGCAGCGAGCGGATCTCCCAGTCGAAGTCGAGCCCGAGCTGCTCGGCTGGACTGCCGAACATCAGGCTGTCGATGAACACCTTCCCGTCCTCCTCGCGCAGCTCGAGGCCCGCCTCGGCGAGGCGTTCGACGCCGCTGCCGGCAGCGCCCAGCGGCAGGCTGACCATGCGGGTGACGAACTCGCCCTCGAGGGTCTCACCGGCGGACTCGAGGCGCAGCTGCGCGCCCGGTGGCAGCCGTTCGGCGACGGCGTTGATCTCGGTCGCGGCGACCGTCTCGAGCGGTGGGTAGAGCTCGTCCCAGAAGAAGCCGGGGCGGAACAGCGCGAAGGTCACCAGCAGCAGGACCAGGGTCTCCCAGAGGCGGTTCCTGACCAGCATGAAGCCCTGCGTGGCCGCGGCGAACAGCAGCATCGCCAGCGTTGCGCTGGCGATCACCAGCACCAGTTCGAAGACGTTCTCGATGCCGATCATCAGCAACTGGGTGTTGAAGATGAACATGAACGGCAGGATCGCCGTGCGGATGTCGTAGGTGAAGCCCTGGATGCCAGTGCGGATCGGGTCGCTGCGCGCGATCGCCGCCGCGGCGAACGCGGCGAGTCCGACCGGCGGCGTGTCATCGGCGAGGATGCCGAAGTAGAAGACGAACATGTGCACCGCGATCAGCGGCACGATCAGGCCGGACTCGGCGCCGAGGGTGACGATCACCGGCGCCATCAGCGTCGAGACCACGATGTAGTTCGCGGTGGTCGGCAGGCCCATGCCGAGCAGCAGGCTGATCGCGGCGGTGAACACCAGCATCAGGATCAGGTTGCCGCCGGAGATGAACTCGACGAACTCGGTCATTACCAAGCCGATACCGGTGAGGGTCACGGTGCCGACCACCACGCCGGCGGCCGCGGTGGCCACGCCGATGCCGATCATGTTGCGTGCACCGGAGACCAGGCCCATGGTCAGTTCCATGAAGCCCTGGCGTGTCGCATCTCCGAACTCCTGGTTGCCGCGGAAGAACGCCAGCAACGGACGCTGGGTGAGGACGATGAAGATCATGAACAGCGTCGCCCAGAACGCCGAGAGCCCCGGCGAGAAGCGCTCCACGGTCAGGCACCAGACCAGCACCACGACCGGCAGCAGGTAGTAGAGACCGGCCTTGACCGTCGGGCCGGGCTCGGGCAGTTCGGTGATCTCGCTATTCGGGTCGTCGACGTGCAGTTCCGGGAAGCGCGTCGCGTAGCGCACCAGCGCGACATAGGCGACGGCGGTCAGCACCGCGACGATCCACGACGCGGCGTCGCCGGCGACGTCCTTGATCCAGCCGATGCCGTAGTAGACGACCACGGTCAGCACCATCATGCCGATCACCACCGACAGGAACACCAGCAGGCTCTGCACGAAGGTGCGCTTGGTGCGCCGCGGCAGGCCCTGCATGTCGGCCTTGAGCGCCTCGAGGTGGACGATGTAGATCAGCGCGATGTAGGAGATGATCGCCGGCAGGAAGGCGTGCTTGATCACCTCGAGGTAGGAGATGCCGACGTACTCGACCATCAGGAACGCCGCGGCGCCCATGATTGGCGGCGTCAGCTGGCCGTTGGTCGACGCGGCGACCTCGACCGCGCCGGCCTTGTGCGCAGGGAAGCCGACCCGTTTCATCAGCGGGATCGTGAAGGTGCCGGTGGTCACCACGTTGGCGATCGACGAGCCGGAGATCAGGCCGGTCATGCCCGACGAGACCACCGCCGCCTTGGCCGGGCCGCCGCGGAAGTGGCCGAGCAGCGAGAAGGCGACCTTGATGAAGTAGTTGCCGGCGCCGGCCTGCTCGAGCAGGGCGCCGAACAGCACGAACAGGAACACGAAGCTGGTCGAGACGCCGAGTGCCACGCCGAACACGCCCTCGGTGGTCAGCCACTGGTGCGACATCGTCTTGGCCAGGCTCGCCCCCTTGTGGGCGATGACGTCGGGCATGTGGGCCCCGCCGAAGGTGTAGACCAGGAACACCGCGCAGACGATCATCAGTGGCGGGCCTAGCGCACGGCGGGTCGCCTCGAGCAGCAGCAGCATGCCGCTGACCGCGACCACCAGGTCGAAGGTGGTCGGCGCGCCGGCGCGGCCGGCGAGTTCGGCGTAGAACAGGTAGATGTAGCTGGCGCAGAAGGCGCCGGTCACGGCGAACACCCAGTCCTGCACCGGGATGCGGTCGCGCGGCGAGCGCTTGAACGCCGGGAAGGCCATGTAGGCGAGCAACACGGCGAACGCCAGGTGGATCGCGCGCGCCTCTGTGTCATTGAGCACGCCGAACTCGAACAGGAACGGCAGTGGCGAGGCGTACCAGAGCTGGAACAGTGACCAGCAGAGCGGGATGCCGATCAGCAGCTTGGCAGGCAGGCCGGAGGGATGGCGGGCGCCGGTGTCGGCCTCGGCGACCATGTCCTCGACGTTGGCCGGGTTCGCGTTCTCGCGCGGGTCACTCATGCGCTGCCTCCACGGATGCCTGGCACGGGGGGGTGGCTGAACGGGACATGCGGGCCGGGGGCGCGAGGCCCCCGGCCGCATGGACTTACATCAGGCCGGCTTCCTTGTAGTAGCGGACCGCACCGGGGTGCAGCGGCGCCGACAGGCCATCCTTGATCATCTCTTCCTTCTTCAGCACGCCGAAGGCGGGGTGCAGTTTCTTGAAGTCGTCGAAGTTCTCAAACACGGCCTTGACCACCTGGTAGACCACGTCGTCCGGGACGTTGGTCGAGGTGACGAAGGTCGCGCCGACGCCGAAGGTCATCACGTCGCCATCGCTGCCGCGGTACATGCCGCCAGGGATGGTCGCCTTGCGGTAGTAGTCGTTGTCGCCGACCAGCTTGTCCACCTCGGGTCCGGAGACCTCGACCAGCACGCTGTCGCAGGAGGTCGTCGCCTCCTTGATCGAGCCGGCCGGGTGACCGACGGTGTAGACCATCGCATCGATCTTGTTGTCGCACAGCGCGCGCGACTGCTCGGCCGCCTTGAGCTCGGAGGCGAGCTTGAAGTCGGCGTTGGTCCAACCCAGGGCGCCCATCAGCACCTCCATGGTGCCGCGCTGGCCGGAACCCGGGTTGCCGATGTTGACGCGCTTGCCCTTGAGGTCCTGGAATTTCTTGACTCCCGAGTCAGCGCGCGCGACCACGGTGAACGGCTCGGGGTGCACCGAGAAGACCGCGCGCAGTTCCTTGAACGGTCCGGCGTCGGCGAACTTGCTGGTGCCGTTGTAGGCGTGGAACTGCCAGTCGGACTGCGCCACGCCCATGTCGAGCTCGCCGGCGCGAATGGTGTTGATGTTGTAGACCGAACCGCCGGTGCTCTCGACCGAGCAGCGGATGCCGTGTTCCTTGCGACCCTTGTTGACCAGGCGACAGATCGCGCCACCGGTCGGGTAGTAGACCCCGGTGACGCCACCGGTGCCGATGGTGATGAACGATTGCTCGGCGGCAGTTGCACCGGAAGACACGGCCACGCCGAGACCTGCGGCCAGGACCAGTGTGCTCAGTTTCGGGGACATTTTCATTGCTCTGTTCTCTCCTTCTTGGGGTGGGGCATCTGGCCCCATTTCGCAGTGGTTACGGCTGTTCTGTCGACACCGTTTTTTTGCAGGGAACGCCAGGTGGCTGACGGTCCGGACCAGCGACTCATGGCTGCAGGTTCCGGAGAATGAGGGTTCCCGGGCTCCATTGGCAGGCTCTCGCTGGCTGGCGAAATCGCGGCCCATCTTCAGGACTGCGATCGTGGAGTTGCGCTGCGCGGGTTCACCGTGGCCCGGCACTCCAGACCCTTTTCATAGCACACGACTGCCCAGCGTGCAGAGAAAACCGGGCGCTTATTGGTCTGGGTCATCTCTCATCCTGCCGTTGCCAGGTCAGCCTTGCCGTGTCGACCACACAGGGCACGGACGATTTAGCCCGGCTCGCAGGCCCTGCCGAGCGTCTAGACTGGCAGAGTCTGGACCATCCTCGTGATGGCCTCGATGCATCGGGTGCGACGCGGTCCACCGGTACAGCGGTCAATACAGAAAGCGGGATAGCCCCATGAACCATCTCTTCCATCGCCATACCAAGGGCCAGCTGCCGTACGCTGTCGACGGCGAGGGCGTCTATCTGATCGACAGCGAGGGACGCCGCTACCTGGATGCCTGCGGTGGCGCTGCGGTCTCTTGCCTTGGCCACAACCACCCGGCCGTGGTGAGCGCGCTGAAGGCGCAGGCCGACCAGCTCGCCTATGCCCACACCGCTTTCTTCACCACGGAGGCTGCCGAACAGCTGGCCGACTTCCTGGTCGGGCGCGCGCCGGGCGAACTTGATCGCGTCTATCTCGTCTGCGGCGGCTCGGAGGCGGTCGAGGCGGCGCTCAAGCTCGGGCGCCAGTACTTCGACGAGCTTGGTCAGCCGCAACGCAAGTACTTGATCGCGCGCCTGCAGAGCTACCACGGCAACACGCTCGGGGCGCTGGCCGTCGGCGGCAACCTGTGGCGGCGCCAGCAGTTCGAGCCGCTGCTGATGGCCGGGCACCACATCCCGCCCTGCTACCCCTATCGCCACCGCGAGGAGGGCGAGTCAGAGGAGGCCTACGGCATCCGTGCTGCCGAGACGTTGCGCGCCAAGCTGGAGGAACTCGGCCCCGAGAACGTCATCGGCTTCATCTGCGAGCCGGTGGTCGGCGCCACGGCCGGGGCCGTCCCCGCGGTGCCCGGCTACCTGAAGCGGATCCGCGAGATCTGCGACGAGTACGGCATCCTGCTGATCCTCGACGAGATCATGTGCGGCATGGGGCGTACCGGGACGCTGTTCGCCTGCGAGCAGGATGGCGTCGCCCCCGACATCGTCACCATCGCCAAGGGACTCGGTGCGGGCTACCAGCCGATCGGGGCGATGCTCTGCACGCGCGAGATCTACGAGACCATCGCCAGCCACAGCGGTTTCTTCCAGCACGGGCACACCTACCTCGGGCATGCCACGGCCTGCGCCGCAGCGCTGGCGGTGCAGCGGACCATCGAGGAGCAGGACCTGCTGGCCAACGTCAACGCGATGGGCGCCCGGCTGCGCGAACGGCTCCAGGAACGTTTCGGCGACCACCCGCACGTCGGCGACATCCGCGGTCGCGGCCTGTTCCTCGGACTGGAGTTCGTTGCCGACCGCGACACCAAGGCGCCATTCGACAAGGGCCTGCAGCTGCATGCCCGGATCAAGAAGCACGGCATGGCCAACGGCCTGATGTGCTATCCGATGGGCGGGACCATCGATGGCGTCAACGGCAACCATGTGCTGCTGGCGCCGCCCTTCATCATCGACGAGGGCCATGTCGAGGCGATCGTCGAACGGCTCGGCATCGCGGTCGACGCCGCGCTCGGCGAGATCACCACATGAGTCGACGCGGGCCACGCATCGGCCTCGTGCATGCCCTGCGCGAGTCGATCGCTCCGATCGAGGCGGCCTTCGCCAGCGACTGGCCCGAAGCTGAGCCGATCACGCTGTTCGACCAGTCGCTGTACGTCGACTACGCGCGCGCCGGTGGCCTCACCCCCGAACTCACCGACCGCGTGGCCATCCTGTTGCGGCACAGCGCCGCCTGCGGCGCCCGGGCGATCCTGTTCACCGGGTCGCTGTTCGGCGTCGCGGTCGAGGCGGCGCGTGCAGAGCTGAAGGTTCCGGTGCTGGCCTCGTACGAGGCACTGGTCGCGCGCGCCTTCGCTGCGGGTCGCAGGATCGGCGTGGTCGCCACGGTCGCCGACACGCTGCGCCTGCTGGGGGAGGACATCGAGCGCTACGCTCAGGAGCGCGGGGAAAAGGTCGTGCTGGACGGGGTGCACGTCGCCGGCGCGGTCGAGGCCGTCACCTCGGGCGATCGGGAAACCCACGACCGCCTGGTGCTCGACGCCGTCATTCGCCTGGCCGACCGTGACAGTTGCGACGTGATCCTGCTCGGGCAGTTCTCGATGACCCCGGTGGCGGCCCGGCTCCCGACCGGGTTCCCCGTGCCGGTTCTGACCTCCACCGGCACGGCGCTCGAGCGGCTGCGCGAACTGGTCGTCGACTGAGCTAAACGCGGCATATCGGCCTGCGATCCGGGCCGCTCTGCCTTCACCTATCACTCTCGCGCAGAGCGGTAAGCAGCTCGAGACGAGTGGGATTCGCTGTGGCCGACGGGAAGGGTGGGAGGCTAGAATGCCCGTCACAATGAACCGCTCGGCGATCGCTCGAACGGGGGGGGTAAACGACCATGACCGAGGGAATGCCGAGCCGGCTCGGCAAGTACGAGGTGCTCGAGGAGATCGCCCGTGGCGGCATGGGGATCGTGTTCCTCGGCTACGACTCCTTCGTCGACCGCGAGGTGGCGATCAAGGTCCAGCACAACGACTCGGTGGTCGGTGGCGATCGCGCGGCGCGCAACCGCAAGCTGTTCTTCAACGAGGCGCACACCGCGGGGCGCCTGCACCACCCGAACATCCTGAGCATCTACGACGCGGGCGTCGAGGGTGACATCTGCTACATCGTCATGGAGCTGATCGCGGAGGGCAACACGCTCAAGCCGTTCTGCAAGCCCGAGTCGCTGCTGCCGGTCGACAAGGTGATCGAGCTGGTCTTCAAGTGCGCCAAGGCACTCGACTACGCGCACCGCAACGGCGTGGTGCACCGTGACATCAAGCCCGGCAACATCCTCGTTACGCAGGACATGGACGTGAAGGTGGGCGACTTCAGCATTGCGCTCTTCACCGAGAGCGACATGTCGGTGACCCAGCCGCTCGGCGTCATGGGCTCGCCGCTCTACATGTCGCCCGAGCAGATCAACGACCACGAGGTCGACAGCCGCACCGACCTCTTTTCGCTCGGCGTGGTTCTCTACGAACTGCTCACCGGTCGCCACCCGTTCGCCGCCGAGAAGATCTCGGTCCTGCTCAACAAGGTGATCAACGACGAGCCGACCGCGCTGCGCTTCTTCCGCAACGACCTTCCGGCCAACCTCGAGCCGGTGGTCGCGCGCGCGCTGTCCAAGGACCCGGACCAGCGCTTCCAGACCGGTCTCGAGTTCGCTGCCGAACTCAGCACCATCGGCGATCTCGGCGGCGCCGAGGAGGATCTGCACAGCCAGGAGCGCTACAACGCCGTGCGCCAGCTCGACTTCTTCCAGGATTTCGCCGACGCCGAGATCTGGGAGATCCTGCGCGCGACCATCTGGCAGGACTACCAGCCGGGCGAGGAGATCATCACCGAGGGCGAGATCGACGATGCCTTCTACGTGATCGTCACCGGCTCGGTACTGGTGCGCAAGGGGACCAAGTCGATCGCCATCCTGCGGCGCGGCGACTGCTTCGGCGAGATGGGCTACATCACCAAGACCAAGCGCACCGCGACCATCCTGGTCACCAGCCTGGTGAGCATCATGAAGATCAACGCGACGCTGATCGAGCAGCTCTCCAAGGACACCCAGCTGCGTTTCCACCGCGTCTTCCTGCGCACGCTGGTCGATCGCCTGTCGCGCGCCAGCGACCAGCTCACCCAGTAACCGGCATCCCCGCTCAGGCCGACGGTGGCCGCGCGCGCAGCAGGTCGGTGCCGTAGAGCGCGAGCGCCAGCCAGATCGCGCCGAACGTGACCGCATGCGCCGCGGTGAACGCCTCGCCGAACACGAACACCGCGAGCACGAAGTGGCCGGTCGGCACCGTGTACTGCAGCAGCCCGAGGGTCGACAGCCGCAGGCGCCGCGCCGCGCCACCGAACAGCAGCAGCGGCAGCGCGGTCAGCACGCCGGCGAGCAGCAGCAGCCCGTCGTTCGCCAGCGGACCGCGCAGGAAGTGGCCGTGTCCGGCCAGGTCGAGGGCGACCAGGTAGCCGATCGCCAGCGGTGCGAGCAGCAGGGTCTCGACGAACAGCGCGCTCAGCGCGTCGGTCGAGGTCTGCTTGCGTACCAGCCCGTAACCGCCGAACGAGAACGCGAGCAGCAGCGCGATCCACGGCAGCGTGCCGTGCTGCCAGACCAGGTTGGCGACGCCGGCCAGCGCCAGCGCGACCGCGATCCACTGCAGCCTGCGCAGCCGCTCGCCGAGCAGCAGCACGCCGAGCACCACGTTGACCAGCGGGTTGATGAAGTAGCCGAGGCTCGCGTCGAGCACGTGGTCGTTGGCGATCGCCCAGATGAACACCAGCCAGTTGATCGACACCAGCACGGCCGACAGCGCCAGGCGGCGGCGCAGACCCGGCGTGACCAGCGCCTCGCGCACCCCCTGCCAACGGCCGCGCAGCGCCAGCAGCAGCGCGACGAACAGCAGTGACCATAGGATGCGGTGGCCGAGCACCTCGCTGGCCGGGATGTCGGCGACCAGCTTGAAGTAGAGCGGGAAGCCGGACCAGATCGAGAACGCGCAGAGCGCGAACAGCGCACCGGTGCGCGCCTCGCTTGCCCGGTCGGCCATCGGCACGGCTCAGACAGCGGCGCGGCCGCAGGGCGGGGAGCCCGGCGGCCGCGCGTGACGGGATGGGATGACCCGGTTCAGGGCTTGGTCAGCAGACGCATCAGGCTCGAGGTGTCCCAGCGGTTGCCGCCCATCGCCTGGACCTCCGCGTAGAACTGGTCGACCAGCGCGGTCACCGGCAGGCGGCTGCCGTTGCGGTTGGCCTCGGCGAGGCAGATGCCGAGGTCCTTGCGCATCCAGTCGACCGCGAAGCCGAACTCGAACTCGTCGCGCACCATGGTCTTGCCACGGTTGTCCATCTGCCAGGACTGCGCCGCGCCCTTGCCGATGACGTCGAGTACCAGCTCGGCGTCGATGCCGGCACGGACCGCGAAGTTCATTCCCTCGGCGAGGGCCTGGACCAGGCCGGCGATGCAGATCTGGTTGACCATCTTGGTCAGCTGGCCGGCGCCCGACGGGCCCATCAGGGTCACCGCCTTGGCGTAGCTGTCGATCGCCGGCTGGGCGCGATCGAAGGCGGCCTGGTCACCGCCGACCATCACCGTCAGCTGGCCGTTCTCGGCACCCGCCTGCCCACCGGAAACCGGCGCGTCGAGGAAGTGGAAACCGTGCTGCGTGGCGGCGGCGGCGAGCTCGCGGGCCACGTCGGCCGAGGCG
>CBDTVS010000011.1:0-13137 GCA_965364245.1 uncultured Gammaproteobacteria bacterium
GGTCAATCCTTATCAGGGCATATGCCCGTTCCTACCTTGCCCGAGCAGATGAACCTGCCAAGAAGCGAGCCGGGATTCGCGAGACGCCGCCTTTCGCCGTGGCTGACGGGAAATACCCCCATGGTGAGTGTCCGAAAAATCGCATCCTCACGGAGAAAAAATCAGCGCTCGCACATCTCCCCTCGATCACGCATGCCGGTCAGAGGTCGAGGGTCATGATGACCAGACCTAGCGTGATCAGCAGCGCGGCCGCAAGCCTCGTCCGCCACGCTTCCCGTTCGCGAAACAGGGCGATCGACAACAGTGTCGCGAGAACGATCCCGGCATTGACGTAGCTGACGGCATGGGCCGCCTCCAGCCAGCGCATCGCGTAGATCACCAACACGTAGGACGGGCCGAGACAGAGCCCTCCGGCGAGCATGTAGCGCCAGGGCGGTCGTGCCGCCGGGATCCAGCGGCCATGCTCGCGCCGGTTGAGCACCGTCAGTGCCAGGAAGGCGGCGAGGTAACTGATCGATGCGAATCCCATCAGGCTGCCGAACGTCGGCAGGTAGGAGACCGCCGCCTTGTCGCTCAGCGAGTAGACGGTGGTGCACAGGACCGCGAGCAACGCCCAGGGCACGGCGTGGCGCGTGTCGCCATGCCGGGAAGTCAGACTCATCAGCAGCAGGCCACCGAAGCTGACCAGGATACCCAGCCATCCCCACGGATTGAGCTCGACACCGAACAGCAGCCAGCCGAACACGGCCACCAGCAGTGGCGAGCTGCGCGCCACGGGGTAGACGAAGGCGACCGGCGCGTAGTGATAGGCGTGGCGCAGCGCCCAGAAATAGACCGCGATCGCCGTGGCCGAGCAGCCGATCGCGGCCAGCAACGGCGACGACCACGACGCGTCCTGCGCCAGGCGCAACAGGCCCCAGAGACCGAAGATCAGGGTGTGTGTGAGCAGCCCCCACCACAGGTAATTGCAGCGCCGATCCACGTGGCGGGCGAGCAGGTTCCAGGTGACGTGCATCACCACCGATCCCGCAATGGCGAGCGCCGCGCCTCCCAAGGTCGTGCCTCCCCGTGATCGATACCGCCCGCCGAGTGTACTGCCGTGGAGGGCCGGCGCATTCAGGGCCGCTGGCGCAGGCCGGGGTCACCCGAGCGACCGGACACACCCCGGGCCTGTAATCCCTCACTGACACGATTTTCAGCCCATGGCCATTGGCTTGCGTTGCTCAGCTTCGGAGAATCAGACGCTACGGCCCTGGATCTCCAGCACGGAGAGGTTGGGATGAGGCAAGCAGTGATCACGGTGGCTGCCTGCGCTGCGGCGCTGCTGATCCTCTACATCCCGGTCACCTGCAGCCGGATCATGGACGGACTGAGGGCCAGCCTGAGAACAGGCCGCACACGGGAGTTGGGGATGACGTTTGGCGATTACGAACGCATGAGCGAGGACGAGCTGACCGACCACCTCCTCGAACTCGCCTCGGGCTGCCCCATCGACCTGCCGCGCTACTGCTGCCCGATCATGGAGTTCCGCAGGCTCGAACCTGCAGAGGTCCGTGGCTGGCTGAGCATGCTCCACCGAAGGGACAAGCTCGCGCTCGCCGCAAGGCATTACGGTTGCGCCAAGTGGAACCAGCGCTGCTGAACCAGATCCCGCCTGGGCTGCGAACGGTCAGCACAGGTAGGCCTTGAACTCCATGTCGGCCTTGAGGATATGCTGGGTCAGCCAGTTACGCAGGTAGTTGAGCAGGACCACCGGGACGGATTCGGCATTCAGTGACGCGGACCTGATCAGTGCGGCCGTCTTCATCTGGAACGCACGGTGTTGGGCTTTGTGGTCCTCGATGCGCGGGTAGTTGATCCGCTCCATGAGCTTCTCCTCGGTATCGAAATGCACCCGCACGTAGTCGGACATCTCGGCGAGGATCTCCGAGATCGTCTCTGATCCGGTCGCCACCCGCGAGGTGGTGATCAGGCGGTTGATCATCGCCACGAGCTTCTTGTGCTGTGCATCGATCACCTCGTGACCGATGCTGAACTCGTCACTCCAGACAATCTGATCCATGCCGCTCCCCCTACGCGCTCTCGGACGGGCCCCCTTGCCTCTCGCAAGTGCCGCAGCAGCTGCCAGATGATACCCGCTGAAGGCTGGTGCGGGCATGACCGCTCAGCTGCCATCCGCCCCATCCGGGAACCCGGGCGGCGCCCAGAGCAGACGGTCGAGATCCTCCATGGTGTCGCACTCGAGCGGCACCGCCCTGCCCGCCTGAACGGCCACGCCCTCGCGCTCGAGCCGTCGTTTCTGTTCGACATAGGCTCGGCTGCCGGGGGCGAATGCCAACGTGAGGTCGGCACGCACCACGCGATGCCACGGCAACGGCATCGGTGAGCGGCCCAGGGATCTGCCCACCAACCGTGCATGACGTGGGTAGCCGGCGGCGCGTGCCACGGCCCCGTAGCTCATCACGCGTCCCGGTCCGATCCCGGAGACCACGCGCCAGACGGCGGCATCGAAATCGGCCTGCCGGTAGGGAATCCTCACCGAGCCGGGCACGGCATACCCCACGGCTCGGGGATGCCTACTCCCACTCCAGTTCGGTGAACACCTTCTGCGCGTTGCGCCCGGCGAGCTGCTCGAAATTCAGCAGGTGGGCGTAGGGCGACTGGTCGATGCCGCCGATGGAGGTGATGTCGTTCCCCTCCTCGATGTGCCTGCCGACCGCGGCGCGCAGGAACCGCAGGTAGCCCTCGGTATCTTCGCGGGCACGCTCGAGCGTGGTCGGGGCGCCGTGTCCGGGCACCAGATGGGCCGGTTCCAGCTCGGCGATCGCCGTGAACGCCTCGAGCCATTCGCGGCTGCTCGAGACCTCGATCACCCCGAGCATGCGCTCGGTGTAGACGATGTCCCCGGTGAACACGATGCGCTGATCGGGCAGCCAGACGAAGGCGTCGCCCGGCGTATGCGCGGTGGCGACGTGGCGCAGCTCGAAGCGCACCCCGCCGAGCTCGAAATCGAGCGCGGCGTCGAATGGAGCATCCGCGACGACCGGCTCCGTGCCCCGCAGCCCCTCGGCGCCAATCAGGGCATTGAGCACGAAGAGCTGATCCTGGGTGCGAGCACGCTGATCCTCGACGGCGCGGCGGCTCGCGATCAGCGTGGCGCCACGCTCCCGGAAGTAGCCGTTGCCCAGCCAGCGATGATCCTGGCCGCCGGTGTTGATCACCTTCACCACCGGGCGGTCCGTCAACGAACGCACCACCTCGTGCAGGCGGGCCGCGCCGGCGTAGCTGCCACCCGGGTCGATCAGTACGACCCCTTCCGGTGTGACCACGGCACCAAAGGTGGCGTTGTTGCCGAGATTCTCGGGCGTGCGGTTGCCCAGATCACCGACGATCGCGTAGACGTCCTCGGCAACCCGGTGCACCTTCAGCTCGGCCCAGGCGGCCGTGGCGACAAGCGTCAGGGTGATGGCGCACAGCAAGCGGTTGAACACGATCATCTCAGGCTCAACATCCGGCTCAGGGCTTACGGAGCAGGTAGACGTAGCGTCCCTCCTCCTCCTCGACCGACAGCAGCTCGAAGCCACCCTGCGCGGCGAAGGCGCGGAACTCCTTGGGCGAGCCCGGATCGGTGCCGATGACACGGATCACCGTGCCGGGCGTGGCGAGGGCGATGGCCTTCTTGGTGCGCAGGATCGGCAGCGGGCAGTTGAGGCCGGTGAGGTCGAGTTCCTGATCGTAGTCGCTCATGAATGCAGTCCGGTCGCAATGGTTGGATTCGATGCGCGCAACTTTAACCCCTCGGGCAGGGCCCCGTCTCGCGCCACTCAGTCCGGGCGCAGAGGCCGGATCAGGCCGTGGCGCGTGCCCTGCTCGAGAATCGTCACGCACTGCCTCCCGGTCAGCTGGGTGTGGGCCGGGTCGCTCTCGTCGCGCATCAGGTTGCCCGGCAGGTCCACGTGCGCGCCGCTGTTGGCCAGCACGTGGGCCAGTTCGTGTGCCAGCACGACGGGCAGATCGGGCGCGGCGCGGGTGACCCAGACGCTGTCGGCCATCTCGGGCCGACTGCGACTGTTGCCCCGGCCGATCGCCTCGGCGTCGAAGGCCGGTTGATGGCGCGTGTCGCGGATGAAGTAGAGTGCCGGCCGCTGCGCATCCACGGCAGCGGCGAGCTCCCGTGAACGCGGTGTGTGGAGATCGAGATAGGCCGGCGGGACGCTGACTTCGGCGAGGTCGATCCCCGCGAGGCGGATACCGCACTGCGCGAGCAGACCGGCCATGTCGGAGACACCGGCGAGCACCTCGTCGCGCCCCCAGCCCGAACCGTCCAGGATGACGACGCCCACGAGCAGCTCGTGCCCGGCCTGGCCAGGCCCCGACGGAGCGAACTGCCCGGGCTCGACCCACTGCCTGGTGCGTACCTCGAAGCGGGCGTCGCCGGCCCCCTCGGCCGACCCCAGCGTCGCCAACAGGAACAACGCCAGCAACAGGCGGCTGAAAGATCGACGTTGCGCTCGTTCTTCCACGTCGCTCCGCGCACCCGTTTCCAGGCGCTGGCGGCGGGCCTACTCGGCCGACCGAACCTCGCCCGCGACCGCCTCGGTGTAGGTCGCGCGTACCGCGTCGCCGACCTTCACGACGTCGAACTGGGCCGGGTTCTGGACATCGAAATCGACGACGTTGCCTTCCGGTCCCTTGAGGCTGATGACGTTGGCGTCCCGGTCGACCCGCACCACCTCGGTCATGAACGAGACGCTGACCCCGACCGCCGCACCCGGCTTGTCACCCTCCGGAGCCCGGGCCATCGCCTCCTGGCCCTCGGGCTTGGACTTCCCATCGTCGTTGACGAGCTCGAGGCGCAGCGCGTTGAACACGGTCGCCTCGACCATGTCCCCCACCTCGATCTGGTCGAAGTTGCGCACCTCGTCGCCCGCGACGAACTCCACCATCCGCGCGTCCGGCGTCGCGAGGGTCAGGGTTCGGGTCTCGGCGTCGATGCGCTCGACCTGCGCGGTGAGTACCGTCATGCGGGTCAGTTCCGCACGACCGGGCTCCGAGACGAGCATCTCTCCTTCGCCGGCCGCGGGCTTCTCGACCTGGTGGTACTCGGCCAGGGCCAGCGAGGTCATGCCCGGCAGCAGCAGGGCGAACAGCAACGTACGCATCGTATTCATCTCACTCTGAGTTGGGTTGTTACGGACCGCGGTAGCGCTCTGCCGACGATCGTAGCCAAACGCCCCTGCCGGCCCGTTGACGCCGGTCATCCAGGGATCGAAGAAGCTCGGGCACCTCGTTTACTGCCGACCGAGATCGACCGTCATGCCGGCGTCGAGTTGCTGCTTCCTCAGGGCCTGCGAGAAGTCGCGCAGCGTCGCGTACTCGGTGTAGCGCTTGTCGGCCACGTAGCGCACCGCGGTGGTGAAGTGCCAGTGACGCAGGACGCCCTTGATGCGCACCAGCTCGCTGCCCCCGGCGTAGAGCAGGATCGCCGGCCGCGCGTCGATGCCGAGCTCACGGATCCACGCCTTCGGCGTCGTCTTGCGCCCGGCAGGGTCGACGATCGGCATCTCACTCTCGGCATCGAGGCGCACCACGGTCATCTTCTCCAGGAGCCCGTTGACCTCGGGGTCGGCCAGCAGCGTGTCGTGCAGCAGGTCGCAGCCGTGGCACCAGGCGTCCTCGAACAGCACCATCAGCGGACCGTCGACGGCAAGGTCGGCGAGTTCCACGAACCGCGGGTGCGGACGAAGCGCATAGCTCGGACCGGATGCGGTGTTCGCGACGAAGGTCGCGAGGTCCATCTTCAGGTAAGACTTCGAGTCGACGTAGTCGAGTACGCGCTTGAACTCCACCGGTGTGCGGTAGCCGTCGACCCGCATCACCTGGCGGTTCTGACCGTCGAGGAAGATCACCGCGGGCGTCTGGCGCACGCCGAGCAGCTGAGCGAGCTCCTTCTCGCTGGCCGTGACCTCCGCGTTGTAGGCCACTTCGCGATCGCCGCGGACGTTGAGTGCGATCGCGTCGAAGCGCTCGCGCAGCCATGGCGAGTACTCGGACTCGACGATGCTCTCGCGCAGCACCGCCTCGCAGTAGGGGCACTCGTCGAGGTGCATGAAGAGCATCACGTGCTTGTCGGACTCGGCCGCCTCGCTGGCGTCGTCGGCGAGTTCGAGGAAACTCTGCTTGAACCAGTCGGGAATGGCGTAGCGCTTGCCGCCGGTCAGGCGGCCCTGCTCGGCGGCCAACGCGCCGCAAGCGAAGGCCCAGATGAGCAACAGGGCGACCGGCCTGGCGAGACGCTGGAGACGATGCATTGCGGCGCTCCGTGATGGACCGTACGGAAAGAAGCTAGCCGGCCTCGCGTCCTGTATCAATACCCCCGTCGGCCACGTCCCGCGGAACGCGGCGGCACCACACCTCGAGGGTCTTCTCGAGTGCCTTGAGGCTCACCGGCTTGGCGAGATACTCGTTCATGCCCGCCGCGAGGCAGCGCTCACGCTCCTGGTTCAGGGCGTGCGCGGTGAGCGCGATGATCGGCAGGTCGCCGAATCCCGGAATGCGGCGAATCGCGAGGGTCGCCTCGAAACCGTCCATCTCCGGCATCTGGCAGTCCATCAGCACCAGGTCGTAGGCGTCGTCGCCCTGCAGTCGAGCGACCGCCTCGGCCCCGTCCTCGACGACGTCGCTGGCGTAACCGAGCTTGCGCAGCATCGCCACGATCACCTTCTGGTTGACGATGTTGTCCTCGGCGACCAGCACGCGCCCCTTGCGTGCATTCGCGCCCGGGCTATCCGGTACCGGCGCCTCGGTTCGCGCCTCCTCATCGTCCCGCAGCAGACTGGCCAGGCGCTCGCAGACCTGCTGGTGACGCAGCGGCCGAGGCAGCCGGATCACCCTGGCCGGCAGGGCGGACTCCGCATGTGCGCTACCACCGGGCACAAGCAACGTGATCGGCAGGTCCGCGCAGGCGGGGTGCGAGCGCAGCGCTTCGATACGCCCCGTCACGCAGTCCCCTGCCACGGATCCACCGAGCAACACCAGGTCGGGGATCCGCTCGTCAGCCGTCATCCTGCGGATCGCGTCCAGGCCCGCATCCCAGGATCCGCAAGCCGCGACCTCGACACCCCAGCAGCCGAGCATCTCCTCCAGCGATTCGCGGTGCAGTGGCTCGGGATCGACGATCAGTGCGCGGCGCGCCGCGAGCAGTGCGGCGTCGGCATCCAGACCGGCGTCGAAGCGCGCCGGTTGCAGTGGAATCTCGAAGCGGAAGGTGCTGCCGACATCGACGCGGCTGCTGACTCCGATGCGCCCACCCATCGCCTCGACCAGGTCACGCGAGATGGCCAGTCCGAGGCCCGTGCCGCCGTAGCGGCGCGTGGTCGAACCGTCGGCCTGCGAGAAGGCGCTGAATATCGTGCTCAGCGCCGCCTGCGGGATGCCGATCCCGGTGTCCTCGACCTCGAACTTGAGCCGTTGCCCACCGCCCTCGAGCGCGTGCAGCGACGCTCGCACCAGGACGTGGCCCCGCTCGGTGAACTTGAGGGCGTTGCCGACCAGGTTGTTGAGCACCTGGCGCAGGCGGTTCGGGTCGCCCCGACACCAGCGCGGCACGTCGGCGCGCACCACCGGGATCAGCTCGACCCCCTTCGCGCGCGCCTTCTCGGCCAGCAACTCGATGCAGCCGTCGACGACCTTGTAGAGATCGAAGTCGATCGACTCGAAACTGAGCTTGCCGGCCTCCATCTTCGAGAAGTCGAGAATGTCGTCGATCAGGTGCATCAGCACCTCCGACGACTCGCTGGCCGTAGAGATGAACTCGCGTTGTTCGGCGTCGAGCGACGTGTTCTCGAGCAGCTGCAGCATGCCGAGGACGCCGTTCATCGGCGTGCGGATCTCGTGACTCATGTTGGCCAGGAACTCGGCCTTGGCATAGGCCGCCTTCTCGGCCGCCTCCTTGGCCTCCTCGAGCTGCCCGGTGCGCGCCCGCACCAGCTCGTCGAGACGGTCGCGGTGGGTACGCACCGCCTCCAGGGCCCGCCGGCGCTCGATCATGCCGGCCAGGACGCGCGCGATGTTGCCGAGGAACGCGTTGCCCGCCGCATCGACTTTGACCCCCTCGTCGGTGTAGAGGTTGACCACCCCGAGCAATTCCTCCTCGCTGCGCACCGCGAGGCAGACGTGCCCGTGGGGCTGCATGCCGGGGAAGGTGATGTCGTGGTCGTGGTCGACGCTGCACGCCGAGTGGATGCCGTCGCTGAGCGCGGCGCGCCCGCACAGGCAGGTGCCGAACGGCACCACCGCGCACAGTTCGAGCAGCGGCTCGGCGAGGTTCACCTGCGCGACCTGACGCAGGTAACGCTGCTCGTTGTCGGCGAGGAAGATGCAGCCCTGCGAACGGACTCCGAGCCACGGCAGCGAGGTCAGTTCGACGAGCACGGCCTGCAGCTGTTCCTCGAGGCTCATGTCGAGCAGCGAGATCTCGAGGATCCGCGAGGCCACCTGCTGGGCCTGGAAATCTTGCTGGATGCGTCGCTCGTTGTCCTGGCGACGCGCCAGCTCGTCGCCGATCTGTCGCGACATCCGATTGAACACCGCGGCCATATCCTGGAACTCACGGCCGCTGTCGATCGTGAGGCTGGCGCCGTGATTGCCCTGCCCGAGCTGCTCCATGCCCTGTTCGAAGGCCTGGATCGGGGTGCCGACGAAACGCCGGAAGAAGTAGATCACCACGCCGAGGGAAGCGAGCATGACCGCGAGAATAGGCATCAGGCCGAACGCGGCCTCCTGCACGCCGCTCGCCAGGGTGCCCTCGAGCGGCACGCCGAGCGACTTGATGGCGATATCGCCGACCTGGTGGCCGAAGCCTCTGCTGTTCGGGTACTTGTCGGTCAACCCGCGCGGGGCCTGCTCCGGGAGGCCGTGGCAGACGATGCAGTCGCCGGTGAACTCGATCGGGACCGCGAGACTCAGGTAGGGCGTGCCGTCGCGCTCGATGATGCCACGCCACTCGCGCACCGCCTGATCGCGACGGAACGCCTCGATGATCTCGATCTCCTTCGCATCGGCGGTGTTGATCGGGTTGTGCGCGCCGATGGTCGCGAACTTGAAGTAGTAGCCGGGGTACGCGGCGAGAAACCGGTCGATGAACTGACGCGCCACGAAACTCGTCGACATCAGCTCGGGCACGAACTCGTCGCTGCCGAGGCGTTGGACCGCCTTGGGTCGCATGACGTGTCGCACGTAGTCCTGGGTCGCGTCGACCGAGGTGAGCATCTGGGACAGCGTGCGGAAGGCGTTGTCGTGCGCGTTGCGCTGCCCCTGCTGATAGATCACGAACGCCGCGACGCAGAACAGCACCGCAAACAGCGCCAGGATCCACAGGCCGAACCGCGTCTGCAGCCGGAGGGAGGCGGCCACCGGGCGCTCCGATCCGGATCCTCCGTCGGTGTTCAGCATGTCAACGCGTTCCCTCGCGACGGCCATCCCCGGTCACCCCTAGCCGAACAGCATTTCCGTCAGGCGGGTCGACCACCACTCGAACCAGGTCACGCGCTTGCCGAGCCGCATCGACAGCTGGTCCGCGTCGCCCTGGATCCGGCGTCCCTGCTTGAACTCGACCGCGGGCAGGCCGATCTCCGCGGCGCAGGACCAGTGGTCGGTATTGGAGATGGTGCAGCTCTCGTAGCGGCCGGGAGACCCCTCCTCGACGCGGCGGGTGACCCGGCCGTTGGCGGTGTCGAGTTCGTAGAAGACCCGGTCGTCGGTTGCCCATGATGCGCAATCGCGCAGGTTCTCGCTCGACTCGTCGATGCAGCGCAGGCGGTATTCGACCACGGTGTCGCCCTGGCCCAGGCAGCCGGCGAGCAGGGGCAGGACGAGGAGCAGTGCGAAGACCTGGCGCAAGGGGCGAACTCCGTTTCGTAACGAGACCGCATCATAGCGCAGCCGGTGCCACGACCGCCGCCTCCGCGTGCGGCGCGCCCCCCGCCACGCGTTACTTGCGCGCCAGGCGACGGCGTTCGAGTTCGAGCGTCGGGATGACCAGGTAGAACAGGAAGCTCGCGACCAGGAAGCCGGCAGTCTGCGCCTCCTCGCCGACCCCCAGGACGGCCAGCAGGCCGAGCACCACGAACGGCGCGACCATCTTCGCCAACGTGCACATTGATCCGGTGTTGCACACCATCGCGATTCCTCCTCCATGACACGCCCGCCGGGCGCGGCGTCCCTCACGCGCTCCAGGTCTGTGCCGGGGTCAAGGAGGGATGCTGGAAAGGGTGCCAGCCGCACCATGTCCCTGCAATTCGTACGATTACTTACGCACGCCGCTGCCGCGCCTGCCGAGCCCGCTTCAGTTGCGCCGCAGCAGGTGGCGCATCGCCCAGAGGCCGAACAGCGGACCCGGCAACAGCAGCCACGCGACCTGCTCGTGCAACGTTTCCCAGCGCACCGTGGCCAGTTCGATGGCGACGACGGTGATCAGGAACCCGAGGCTGTTCTGGATCGCCAGCGCGCTGCCGACCAGTTGCGGCGGACAGGCCCCGGCCGAGAGCGCGGAGAACTGCGGCGAATCGGCCACCACCGCGACGCCCCAGACCAGCATGCACGCCAGCAGGAGCCACACTGGCAACGCCTGCAACAGGGGAAACAGCAGGCAGAACCCGCCCGAGACCGCGAGTGCGGTGAAGGCCACGCGGGCGCTGCCGACGCGTCGGCTGAGTTCGCCCCCGGCGATGCAGCCGAGCGCTCCCGCGCCGATCACCGCGAAGCTGGCCAGCGAGACCGCGCTGGCACCGGCCCCGCTGCCGGCGAGGACCTGCGCCGCGAGCAGCGGGACCACGGTCCAGAAGGCGTAGAGCTCCCACATGTGCCCGAAGTAGCCGAACGCCGCGCCACGGTAGGCCGGCACGCGGAACGCGGCGAACACGTGGCCCATGCGCACGTCGTGGCGACGCGGCAGATGCGGCCCGTCACCGGTCGCGAACACCAGTGCCGCCGCGAGCAGGGCCAGCAGCGACGAGCACGCGACCACCGCCTGCCATGGCCAGCCGCCGCCGAGCACCCGCACCAGGTGCGGAAACGCGGTGCCGAGGGTCAGCATGCCGACCAGCCAGCCGAGCACCTGCCCGGTCCGTTCCGGCGCCCAACTGACCACCATCTTCATGCCCAGCGGGTAGATTCCGGCCAGCGCGAGGCCGGTGACGAAGCGCAGCGCCAGGGCCGTCGGCAGGTCGCCGTCGACCAGCGTGAACGCACCGTTGGCCAGGGCGCCGCACACGGCGGCGGCCGCGAAGATGCGGCTCGCCGGGTGACGGTCCGCGAAGCCGCTCAGCGAGATCGCCAGCGTGCCGACGATGAAGCCAGCCTGGACCGCCGAGGTCAGCGCGCCGAGCCCGGCCGCGCCGAGGCCCCACGCCGCGGCCAGGTCGCCGCCGACCCCGTTGACGCTGAACCAGAGCGAGGTGCCCATGAACTGGGCGAGGACGAGCACCCGCAGCGCGCGTTGCGCCACGTCGTGCGAGGCGTGCTCCTCGCTCACGCGGCGCTGCGCGCGCTCATCAGTCGAGATCGACCGTCAGCCCGATCGCCTCGATGCCGGCCTTGGCACACGCCTCGTCGTCCTCCGAAGCGGCCCCTGAGATGCCCACCGCGCCGATCACCGTACCCTCGGCGTCGCGGATCAACAGGCCACCCGGCAGGGCCACGACGCTGCCATTGGACATCGCGTTGAGCGCGATGATGAAGCCCTCCTGGCGGGTCTCCTGCTCGTAGCGTGTGGCGAGGTCGCGCGAGTGGACGCCCATCGCCAGCGCGCCCCACGCCTTCGCCTGGCACACCTTGGCGCGCATGAAGGTCTGGCCGTCCTCGCGCGCCAGCGCCTTGAGGTGGCCGCCGGAGTCGAGCACCGCCACGGCGAGCGGCTTGAGCTGCATCTCGCGCGCCTTGGCGAGCGCGGCGCCGATGATGCGATTGGCCTGGTCGAGGGTGATGTCGGGCATGGAGTACCTCCGGTTGATGGGCGAACGCTGGCCGCATACTCTAGCGCATCGCGCGCGGCCTGCCCTCCCGAGACGAGTGGCCAGACGGGCCGCTGCCCTGATCCGGTCGTCACCCGCACGGCCCGAACGACGAGGAATCGACCATGTCCCCGGCCAGCGAAGGTCAACGCGTCCCCGAGGTCACCTTCCGCGTGCGCCGTGATGGCGACTGGGCCGACCTCACCAGCGACGACCTGTTCGCGGGGCGCACCGTGGTCCTGTTCGCCCTGCCGGGAGCGTTCACGCCCACCTGTTCCGAAAAACACCTGCCGCGCTTCAACCAGCTCGCCCCGGCACTGAGGGTGCACGGCGTCGACGAGGTGCTCTGCCTGTCGGTCAACGACGCGTTCGTCATGGACGCCTGGCGCGACTCCCGGGGCGTAACCGAGGTGCGCTGCGTACCCGACGGCAACGGCGATTTCACCCGGGCCATGGGCATGCTGGTCGAAAGGCACGCCAACGGCATGGGCGGGCGCTCGCGGCGCTACGCGATGCTGGTGCGCGACGGCGTGATCGAGAAGCTGTTCGTCGAGCAGACCCGCCCCGACGGCAGCGAGACCTACGGCGCCTCCGACGCCGACTCCGTACTCACCCACCTCACGAACCAGTCGCAGCGGCCCGACGCGCACGGCTGAGGCCCCGCGCGAGCCCTGGCACCCGGACCGAGCGTTCCCCATGGATCAGTTCACCGCCTCCGACGGCGTCACGCTCCACTACGCGCGCACCGGCCAGGGGCGCCCGCTGGTGTTCCTGCACGGCTGGACCTCGAACCATCGCGAGTGGCTGCCGTTCGCCGAGGCGCTCGCCGACGGTCACGACTGCGTCTGCTGGGATGCGCGTGGTCACGGCGGTCACGCCTACCCACCGGAACGTCCGAACAGCGTGCAGCGCATGGCGCAGGACCTGCGCGAACTCCTCGAGCACCTCGCCGTCGGCCCGGTCGCGCTGCTCGGTCACTCGATGGGCGCGCTGACGACCTGGGAATATGTACGCACCTTCGGCTGCGGAGGCATCGACCGGCTGGTGCTGGTCGACCAGTCGCCGAAGCTGCTGACCGACGACGACTGGCGCCACGGCATCTATGGCGATTTCGACGCTTCGCGCA
>CBDTVS010000012.1:0-12874 GCA_965364245.1 uncultured Gammaproteobacteria bacterium
CGCTGCGGCCCGGCGACGTTCTGCTGGCCTGCTCGGACGGCCTGTGGTCCGGTCTCAGTGACGACGACATGGCCACCATCGGGAAACCGGGCGATGACAACCTGGTCGACAACCTGAAGGCGCTCAGCATCAAGGCGCTGGGCGTAAACTCTCCTTACAGTGACAACACGACGGGCACCGCGCTAAGGTGGAACGGGCCCTGACCGGAGAGTGAAACATGCGCCCGAGCGGCCGCGAAACTTCAGAACTCAGGGAGCTGCAATTCGTTCCCGACTACACCAGGCATGCCGAAGGCAGCGTGCTCGCCGCGTTCGGCGATACGCAAGTGCTGTGCACGGCGAGCATCGAGGGCCGCGTACCCGCGTGGCTGCGCAATACCGGCAAAGGGTGGGTGACGGGCGAGTACGGCATGTTGCCGCGCTCGACGCACACGCGGACCGGCCGCGAGGCATCGCGTGGCAAGCAGGGCGGGCGCACGCTCGAGATCCAGCGGCTCATTGGCCGTTCGCTGCGCGCGGTTACCGACCTCGAGGCGCTCGGCGAACGTACGGTCACACTCGACTGTGACGTCCTGCAGGCCGACGGCGGCACGCGCACTGCGGCTATCAGCGGTGCGTACGTCGCACTCGCCATTGCCATCCAGCGCGAGCGCAAATCGGGACGCCTGCGCAAGAACCCGCTGCACGGCCAGGTCGCTGCCGTGTCCGTCGGCATCTACGCCGGTATCCCGGTGCTGGATCTCGATTACGCCGAGGACTCCGAGGCCGAGACCGACATGAACGTGGTGATGAACGAGGCGGGCCACTACATCGAACTGCAGGGTACCGCCGAAGGGCACGCCTTCCGCGGCGAAGAGCTGCAGGCGATGACCGACCTCGCATGGCACGGCATCCAGCAGCTGCTCGAGCGGCAGCGGGCCGCGCTGGAGGGGTGAGATGACGGCCGCCACGCGCGTGGTGCTGGCCAGCAACAACGCCGGCAAGGTGCGCGAGTTCGGCCAGCTGCTCGCCGGCCAGGGCCTCGAGGTGGTCGCGCAGGGTGAGCTCGGCGTGCCCGAGGCCGCCGAGACGGCCTCGACCTTCGTCGAGAACGCGTTGCTCAAGGCGCGCAACGCCGCGCGCCATACCGGTCTGCCGGCGCTTGCCGACGACTCGGGGCTGGCGGTCGACGCGCTCGGTGGCGAACCGGGGATCTACTCGGCCCGCTATGCCGGACCCGGGGCCGACGATGCCGCGAACAACGCCAGACTGCTGGAGAGGATGCGCGAGGTCCCCGCGGCGCGACGCGGCGCAGCCTTCATCTGCGCGCTGGTCTACCTGCGGCATCCCGCAGACCCGGTTCCGCTGATCTGCCAGGGCATCTGGCGCGGCCAGCTGCTCGAGGCGCCGCGTGGCGACAACGGCTTCGGTTACGACCCGCTGTTCCTGGTGCCCGAGCTCGGTCGGACCTCGGCGGAGCTGCCGCCCGACGAGAAGAATCGCCGCAGCCACCGCGGCCAGGCGCTGCGCCAGCTGGTCGAGCAGTTGGCCGCGCCCGGCTGATCCGTTCGTGGCCACCTCCCGGGTGACGGCGGCCTGGCACGCCGGGCCGGCAGTTGCCGCGGCGCCGCCGCCGCTTTCGCTCTACGTCCACCTGCCGTGGTGCGTGCGCAAGTGCCCCTACTGCGACTTCAACTCGCACGTGCCGGTGGGCGACGTGCCCGAGGCGGCCTATGTCGAC
The DNA here is from genome assembly GCA_965364245.1 of uncultured Gammaproteobacteria bacterium. GTDB lineage: Bacteria > Pseudomonadota > Gammaproteobacteria > QNFN01 > QNFN01 > QNFN01. The sequence continues at coordinate 1,720 of CBDTVS010000012.1, forward strand.
GCCCTGCTTACGGACCTCGACCTCGACCTGCCCGCGGTCGCTGGACGTCCGCTCGCGAGCGTCTACCTCGGGGGCGGCACGCCGAGCCTGTTCTCCCCGCCGGCGCTCGCGCGCCTGCTCGAGGGCGTCAGGAGTCGTCTGGCGTTGGCCGCGGACGCCGAGGTGACGCTGGAGGCCAACCCCGGCACGCTGCGTGCCGGCTACTTCGCCGGGGTGCGCGACGCGGGCGTCAACCGCGTGTCGGTCGGGGTGCAGAGCTTCGCCGCCCATCACCTCGCCACACTGGGTCGCATCCACGATGCCGACCAGGCGCGCGCGACCGCGGCCGCGGTGCGCGCTGCCGGCATCGATGAGCTGAATCTCGACCTGATGGTCGGGCTGCCGGGGCAGACGGTGGACGAGGCGTTGGCTGACGTCGAGGCCGCGCTGGCACTCGAGCCGACCCACCTCTCCCACTACCAGCTGACCCTGGAGCCGGGCACCGCGTTCGCCCGCCGACCGCCGGTGCTGCCCACCGACGAGGCGATCGTCGCGCAACAGGCGGCCTGCCGCGCGCGGCTCGCAGACGCGGGGTTCGTCCATTACGAGGTGTCGGCCCTCGCCAGGCCCGGTCACGAGTCACGCCACAACGTTCACTACTGGGCCTTCGGCGACTACCTGGGCATCGGTGCCGGTGCGCATGCCAAGCTCAGCGATGCCACGGGTATCCGGCGCCGGGCGCGGGTGACCAATCCCGGCCGCTACATGGCGAGCGCCGGCAGCGAGGCTGCGGTCGCCGAGACGCTGGTGCTCGACGCGGGTGACGCGGCGGTGGAGTTCCTGCTCAACGCGTTGCGCCTGCGCGACGGCTTCGCGATATCGCTGTTCGAGGCGCGCACCGGCGTGGCCTGGGCGACCATGCGGCCGGCCGCGGAGCGCGCCCGGGCGCTCGGCCTGCTCGAAGACGACGGCGAACGGCTGCGCGCCAGTGCGCGTGGCTGGCAGCTCCTTGATACGCTGCTCGCGCAGTTTCTCCCCGAGCGCTAGGAGCCGCTTCGGTCGGCGCGCTCGATCCGCTCGGCATGCAGGTCGTGCACGTCGGTGGCGGTGATACGCACCTCGACGATCTGACCGGGGCGCAGGTCGCTCCCCCCGGCGACGAACACCTGCCCGTCGATCTCGGGGGCATCGCCACGGCTGCGCGCCACGGCCACATCCCCCTCGACGTGGTCGACGATCACCGGTTCGATCTGTCCCACGCGCTGTTCCAGACGGTGCGCCGAGATCCCTGCCTGGAGCTCCATGAGCCGCTGCTGGCGTTCCAGCTTCAGCTCCTCGGGCACCGGGTCGGGCAGTGCGTTGGCCGCCGCGCCCTCGACCGGCGAGTAGGTGAAGCAGCCGACGCGATCGAGCTGCGCCTCGCCGAGGAAGTCGAGCAGTTCGATGAAATCGGTCTCGGTCTCGCCCGGGAAACCGACGATGAAGGTGCTGCGCAGCGTCAGGTCGGGGCACGCGTCGCGCCAGCGCGCGATACGCGCAAGCATGCCATCGCGGTCGCCGGGTCGGCGCATCGCCTTGAGCACCCTGCGGCTGGCGTGCTGGAGGGGCGCGTCGAGGTAGGGCAGCAGGCGGCCGTCGGCCATGCGCTCGACGAGCGCGTCGACCTGGGGATAGGGGTAGACGTAGTGCAGTCGTACCCAGGCATCGAGCGTCGCCAGCTGGTCGACCAGGTCGGTGAGCTTGGCCCGTAGCGGCGTGCCGCCCCAGAAGCCGTGCCGGTAGCGCAGGTCGACACCGTAGGCGACGCTGTCCTGCGCCACCACCAGCAGTTCGCGGACCCCGTTGTCGACCAGCAGCCGCGCCTCGTCGAGCACCTGCGCCGGGTCGCGGCTGACCAGGTCGCCGCGCAGCGCAGGGATGACACAGAACGTGCAGCGGTGGTTGCAGCCCTCGGAGATCTTCAGATAGGCGTAATGGGATGGCGTCAGGCGGACGCCCTGGGGTGGCAGGCTGCCCGGGGTCCGGGGCAGCGGCAGGTGGCGATGCACCGCGGCCATGACCGCCTCGTCGGCATGTGGGCCGGTCACCTCGAGCACGGACGGATGGGCCGCGCGCACACGCTCGGCACGGCTTCCGAGGCAGCCCGTGACGATCACCCGACCGTTCTCGCTGAGGGCCTCGCCGATCGCCTCGAGCGACTCCTCGACGGCCGCGTCGATGAAGCCGCAGGTGTTGACCACCACCAGGTCGGCCTCGGCGTAGGTCGGCACGACACGGTAACCGTCGCCGCGCAGCCTGGTCAGGATCTGCTCGGAGTCGACCAGGGCCTTGGGGCAGCCGAGACTTACGAATCCGACGGCCGGGGTGGCGTCCGGCGGAGCGTCGGCGGCGGAATCTGATGGGGTTCGGTTGGGCATGGCGCCAGATCACGGCCTGGACGGCGGGCGCGCATTGTACACTGCGTTCCACGTGCTTGTGGCCCGGTCGCGAATCCTATACCATGCGCGATCCCGTCGGCCCGGTGCGTGGCCGACCGGCACTGCGAGGTTCGAGATGAAAGCTGGAATTCATCCTGAGTATCAGGAAGTTACGGTGACATGCAGCTGTGGTAACAGCTTCATGACGCGTTCGACTGCGGAGCAGGAGCTGCACATCGAGGTCTGCTCGGCGTGCCATCCGTTCTACACGGGCAAGCAGAAGATCACCGACACCGGCGGTCGTGTCGAGCGTTTCCGCCGCAGGTACGCCCAGAAGCAGTGATTCCGGCTCGCCGCCGACCGATTCAAGGGCGCCCGCGTGGCGCCCTTTTCGTTTGCCTTCTACTCGCCACGCAGCTGGCGCACGCGACCTGCCCGACCCCGCGCATCGACCTGTGGGTGGAGGTCGATTACGTGCACGACGGAGACACCGTACGCCTCGCCGACGGCCGCCCGCTGCGCCTGGTCGGCATCGACACCCCCGAACTCGCGCGCGACGGGCGCCCGGACGAACCGCTGGCCCGCGCGGCGCGCGATCGCCTGCGCGAGCTGGTGCGGGGCGCCGGGATGCGTCTCGGACTCAGTCATGACCACGAGCGCCAAGACCGTTACGGTCGCCTGCTGGCCCACGCCTACCTGCCCGACGGCCGCAGCGTGGCCGCCGTGCTGCTCACCGAGGGGCTGGCGACCCAGCTCGTGGTGCCTCCCAACGACAGGTCGTGGACCTGTTTGCGTGCGGCCGAGCGCGAGGCGCGGGCGCTGCATCGCGGTGTCTGGGCATTGTCGGGCTGGACGGTTCGGCAGAGCACGGACCTGGATCCTGCAACGCGTGGACTGGCGATGGTGCGTGGACGGGTCCTGGCGGTCGAGCCGCGCCGGTCCGGGGTGCGCGTGGTGCTCGACGGCGGGTTGGTGGCGTGGGTGCCGCGCGATGCCCTGCCCCGTTTCGGCGATCTCGGCAGCCTGGTGGGAAAGCGCGTCGAGTTGCGCGGTCGCCTGCGGGCGTATCGCGATGAGTTGCAGATCACCGTCCGCCACCCGTTCGCGCTTGCAGAGGTCGAGGTGGACGCACCGGCCTGAACGGGGCGGGCCTTGGTGCGGACACCGGGTATCACGTCTGCTTATGGCCTTGATAAAATTTCTTATTGAAGTAGAATTGCCGGACCGCATGTGAGGCTTGGTCATCGGTGCGCCGGTGTCCCAGGGCACTGACGCAACGGCCAGTGAACGCCAGCGCGGCATGCGGCGGCCAGGTCGAGAACCCACTATCCAGCGCGGTTCCTCGCGTGGCCATCCCACGGATCGGGAGAGGGGCCGTGGGCGCGCCCGGAGGGGCTGCCCGTCATGACACCCGCGCCGATGCCGGGGCGCAACCCGGAGCGTCCGGCCGCGGTGTCGCCGAACACCCAGATCGCACCGCCCAGGATGGCCTGGCGGGGCATCAGCTGCCGGAGGTAACCATGTCCAACGCGAACTTCAACCTGACCGACCCGAATTCTGGCAAGAGCATCGAGCTGCCGGTGCGTGAAGGCACGGTCGGGCCCTCGACCGTCGACGTCGGCACGCTCTATCGCGACCTCGGCGTGTTCACCTACGACCCCGGGTTCACCTCCACCGCCAGCTGCGACAGCAGCATCACCTACATCGACGGTGACAAGGGCGTGCTGATGTACCGCGGTTACCCGATCGAACAGCTCGCGGCGAAGAGCAGCTTCATCGAGGTGGCCTACCTGCTGCTCTACGGCGAGCTGCCGAAACAGGCGCAACTCGACGAGTTCACCCAGATCATCACCTACCACACGATGATCAACGAGACGCTCAACAAGTTCTACAGCGGCTTCCATCACGACGCCCACCCGATGGCGATGCTGTGCGGCGTGGTCGGTTCGCTGTCGGCCTTCTACCACGACCACACCGACATCAATAACCCGAAGGATCGCGAGATCTCGGCCCATCGCCTGATCGCGAAGATGCCGACCATCGCCGCGGCCTGCTACAAGCACAGCAAGGGCGAGCCCTCGGTCTACCCGCAGAACAGCCTCAGCTACCCGGCCAACTTCCTGCGCATGATGTTCGCCGTGCCGTGCGAGGATTACGAGGTCGATCCGATCGCCGAGCGCGCGATGGACGTGCTGTTCATCCTGCACGCCGATCACGAGCAGAATGCCAGCACCTCGACGGTGCGCCTCTCTGGGAGCTCCGGGGCCAACCCCTACGCCTGCATCGCCGCCGGCATCGCCTCGCTGTGGGGCCCGGCGCATGGCGGCGCCAACGAGGCCGTGCTGCGCATGCTCGAGCAGGTCGGTGACGTCAGCCAGATCGAGAAGTACGTCGCCAAGGCCAAGGACAAGGACGACCCGTTCAGGCTGATGGGCTTCGGGCACCGCGTCTACAAGAACTACGACCCGCGCGCGGCGATCATCCGCGAGGTGTGCCACGAGGTGCTGCAGAAGCTCGGCAACGCCAACGACCCGACGCTCGAGCTGGCGATGCGCCTCGAGGAGGTCGCGTTGCGCGATGAGTATTTCGTCGAGCGCAAGCTCTATCCGAACGTCGATTTCTACACCGGCATCATCTACAAGGCGCTCGGCATCCCGACCAACATGTTCACCGTGATGTTCGCCATCGCGCGCACCGCCGGCTGGATCGCGCACTGGATGGAGATGATCGCCGATCCGAGCCAGCGCATCGGCCGTCCGCGCCAGCTTTGTCTCGGTCCCGCGGCACGGGACTACCCGGACATCGCCAGCCGCTGAAGCTTGGTCGCGGCGAGGATCGGCCGCCTGGCCGGTCCTCGCCGCGGCTACTCCTCGAGCATTTTTTCCAACGCTCCGAGCGTGGCGCGACGCTGCGCGCGGCCGGTCACCGGATCGAGCGGGGCCTGACGCGGGTCGTCGGGCGTGAAGACCAGCAGTTCGACATCCTGCTCGTCGTGGCGGAGCTGGAACGCCGCCACACTGCGCTGGTCGCGTGGTCCGTAGCTGACCTGGCGTGTGCGTTCGCGGAAGGGCACGCCCTGTTCCAGCAGATGGATGGCCACCTCCTCACCGGTGATGCCGAGCAGGTGCAGCGTGATCGGTGTCGCGGCCGACGCGGTGCCTTCGAGCACCGGGCCTGTCAGGCGTACTTCGGCCAACGGCTCCAGACGTCGCATCACCGCGCGCGCCTCGCCGCGCAGCCTCGACAGCCGGTTGCGCTGGGCTTCGGGCATGAACAGCGCGAGGTGATCGCGCAGCGCGGCGATGATCTCCTCGCCGGTCGGCAGGTCGCGATTGTGCGTAACCCCGAGCCGCTCGGCGGCCCTGCGCCGGGCTTCGAACGGGTCGTCGATCGCCTGGTCGGCCATCAGGCGACCCGCTTCGGCGGCCAGCTGGGCGCGGGCATCACGCGGGTGCACGGCGGAACCTCAGCAGGTGGGGCTCAGAAGATCTGTTCTGGCGTGACCGCGCGCTGGCCGCCCGGTCCGCCGGGCAGGTTGGCGGTTCCGCCCGCGGGTTCGCTCGGCCGCTGTTCGCTGCGGAACAGTTCGAATATCGCGCCCTGCTGGCCGGCGGCGGCGAGCTCCCCGGTCTCGGGGTCTACGCGCGCACGCACCAGGCCAGGCGGCTCGGCCAGCGTGCTCTCGGGCACGCCGTCGAGGGCGCCGCGCATGAACTCGAGCCAGATCGGCAGTGCGGCGCGGCCGCCGGTCTCGCGGTTGCCGAGCGGGGAGAAGTCGTCGAAGCCCACCCATGCCGAGGCCGCGAGCGCCGTATTGAAGCCGTTGAACCAGGCGTCGCGCTGATCGTTGGTGGTGCCGGTCTTGCCGGCGAGGTCGCTGCGCCCGAGCTGCAGCGCACGCCGCCCGGTGCCGTAGCGCACGACATCGCCGAGCAGCGAGTGCATCAGGTAGACGTTGCGAGGCTCGAGGACGCGGGGTGCGGGTTTGGCGACCGGCTGTGCCGTCGTTGTCTGCTCCGGCTCCTGGTTCCCGTCCGCCTGGATCGCTGGCAGTGGCTGCACATCCGTGGTCGGTGGTTCCGCTGTCGTGTCTGCGTTGGTCGGGGAGTCGTTCGCTGCCTGGTCAGGTTCGTCCGGCGCGGACGTTAGCGCGACGCTCTCCGGGCAGCTGCGGCAGGCGTAGTCCGGAGCGCTGCGTTCTAGAAGGCGCCCGGTGCCATCCTCGATGCGGTCGATGAAATAGGGCGTCACGCGGAAACCGCCGTTGGCCAGGATCGCGTAGATCGTGGCCATCTCCAGCGGCGTCAACGCGCCGCTGCCCAGCGCCAGCGAGAGGTTGCGCGGCAAACGGCCGGTATCGAGTCCGAAGCGAGCGGCGTAGTCCACCGCGAAATCGACTCCGATCGCCTGCAGGAGCCGGATCGAAACCAGGTTGCGCGACTTGGTCAGCGCTAGGCGCAGGCGCGTCGGGCCGAAGAACTTGCCGCTGTAGTTCTCGGGGCGCCAGGTGGTTTCGAGGCTGGGGTCATCGAACACCACCGGTGCGTCGTTGATCAGGCTGGCGGCGGTAAAGCCGTACTCGAGTGCCGCCGAATAGATCACCGGCTTGAAGCCGGAGCCGGGTTGGCGTTGCGCCTGGACCGCGCGATTGAACTTGCTGTGGCGGAAATCGAAGCCCCCGACCAGCGCGGTGATCGCCCCGTCATCAGGGCGCAACGCGACCATGGCGCCCTCGATGGCCGGCAACTGGGTGAGCCACCAGCGCCCCTCGTCATCGAGTCGCACCCGCACCAGGTCCCCGACCTCGACCACCTCGTCAGGCGTGTCGGGTTTGTTGCCGCGGCGGTTCTCGCTCAGGTAGGGCTGGGCCCACTCCCATCCCTCGCTTTCGATGAGGCCCGGGCCGTGATCCCTGATCTCGACGCCGATACTCGATTCGTCGAGCGAGGTCACGCGTGCCGGGAGAAGCCCGCCGAGGGAGGGAATGGTGGCCAACGCTGGCAACGACTCCCCGTCGCCTGGCCTCTGTTCCGGGCCGCGGTAGCCATGGCGCAGGTCATACTCGACCAGCGCCTGCCGCACGGCACGGTTGGCATGCGCCTGGTGATCGGCGCGCAGCGTGGTGTAGACGTTGAAGCCGTCGGTATAGGCCGCGTCGCCGTGACGCTCGATCATTGCCTGGCGCACCATCTCGGCGACATAGGGTGCATCGACCTCGACCGGCAGGTCGTGAAGTGACGCGGTCTCCTGCGCCGCACGTGCCTCGGTCAGCGCGGCGTCGTCGATGAACCCGAGCTTGTGCATGCGGCCGAGGACATAGTCGCGCCGATCGCGAGCCCGTTGCGGGTTGGTCACCGGGTTGTCGCGTGACGGGGCCTTGGGCAGGCCGGCGATGGTTGCCATCTCGGCCAGGCTCAATTCGCCGAGTTGCTTGCCGTAGAAGATCTGCGCGGCGGCGCCGATGCCGTAGGCGCGTTGGCCGAGGTAGATCTTGTTCAGGTAGAGCTCAAGAATTTCGGCCTTGCTGAGCTGGCGCTCGATCTTCAGGGCGAGCAGGATCTCGTTGAGCTTGCGCAGGTAGGTTTTCTCCCTGCTAAGGAAGAAATTGCGCGCCACCTGCATGGTGATCGTGCTGCCGCCCTGGCGCTTCTCGCCGGTGCGCAGCAATTCGAAACCGGCGCGCAGCAGTCCCTGGTAATCGACCCCGGGATGGGCGTAGAAACGGTCGTCCTCGGCGGCCAGGAAGGCCTGGATAAGTGTGGGAGGAACCTGATCGATGGTGACCGGGATGCGGCGCTTCTCGCCGAACTCGGCGATCAGGCGACCCTCCTGGCTGAATACGCGTAGCGGAACCTGGAGACGCACATCGCGCAGCGCCTCGACGTCGGGCAGCTGAGGTTCGAGTACCATGCGCACGGCGAGCACGCCACCGACCGTGCCGGCGGCTGCGATCAGGATCAGGAGGAGGAGCAGCCGCAGGGGTCGCTTGAGTGCCATGCGTTTCTTGACAAGCTGGTCTAAACTGCCAATCTGCAGGGCAGTATATAGGGGAGGTCTGCCCTCTCGCGAACCGCAAAACCCTGCTTGCACTCCAACAAGCTTGCTGTATAGTTCAAACTGACATTTAATGTAGAAGACGATATAGTCGGCATAAGGCGCCAAGCATAAAAGGAAAAGCCGTGCAGCTGTTCAGTCGGAAGAACCCGCCCATGGTCGGCCTGGATATCAGTTCCACAGCAATAAAGCTGCTGGAATTGAGCCGCAGTGGCGGCCGCTACCGGGTCGAGAGCTACACCGTCGAGCCCCTGCCCGCGAACTCGGTCGTCGAGAAGAGCATCGCCGACGTCGAGGCGGTCGGTGAAGCGATACGTCGTGCGGTCAAGCGCTCGGGGACCAAGTCTAAACACGCTGCGGTCGCGGTGGCCGGATCGGCGGTCATCACCAAGGTGATCTCGATGCCCGCTGCGATCGGTGATGACGAGATGGAGACTCAGATCTCCCTCGAGGCGGACCAGTACATTCCCTACCCGCTGGATGAGGTCAACCTCGATTTCGAGGTGCTCGGCCCCTCGTCGAAGAACCCGGAGCGCGTCGACGTGTTGCTCGCGGCGTCGCGGAGCGAGAACGTCGAGTCGCGCACCGCTGCGGCAGAACTGGGTGGGCTGACCGCTCGCATCGTCGATGTCGAGGCGTTCGCTATGGAGAACGCCTTCTCGCTGATTGCGGAGATGATGGAAGACGGGGGCGCTGGCCGGACGATCGCGGTTGTCGATATCGGCGCGACGATGACCACGCTCAACGTCATGCATGACCGCAAGAGCATCTACACGCGCGAACAGGTGTTCGGCGGCAAGCAGCTCACCGAGGAGATCCAGCGCCGCTACGGTCTGTCTTACGAAGAGGCAGGGTTGTCCAAGAAGCAGGGCGGCCTGCCGGACAACTACATCCCCGAGGTGCTCGAGCCGTTCAAGGAGTCGATGGTGCAGCAGGTTGGCCGCTCGCTGCAGTTCTTCTTCTCCTCGAGCCCGTACAATGGCGTCGATCACATCGTCCTCGCCGGCGGCTGCGCGTCGATACCCGACATCGACGAGTTGATTGCCCAGAAAACCGGGACCGAGACGTCGATCGCGAATCCGTTCGCGAACATGTCGCTTTCAGGCAAGGTTCGACCCGAGAGCCTCAGCAGTGACGCACCGTCGATGATGATCGCCTGCGGCCTCGCCCTGAGGAGCTTCGACTGACATGGCGCACATCAACCTACTCCCCTGGCGCGACCAGCTTCGCAAGGAGCGCCAGAAGAACTTCTTCATCACCCTCGGCGTCGCTGCCGTGGTCGCGGCGCTCGCGGTCGGTGGTGTCCACTTCCACATCCAGACACTGATCGATTTCCAGAAATCGCGCAACAATCGACTCCAGCAGGAAATTGCCGCGGCAGATAAGAAGATCAAGGAGATCGAGGCGCTCGAGAGACGTAAGGCTGACCTGATCGCCCGAATGCAGATTATCGAGAGCCTCCAGGCGAGTCGGCCGGAGGCGGTGCATGTCTTCGATGAGCTCGTGCAGACGATTCCGGACGGCGTGCACCTGAACAGCTTCTCCTACAAGGGCAAATCGATCGCGCTTGCGGGTGAAGCGCAATCCAATGCCCGCGTCTCCACCTACATGCGAAACATTGACGGGTCACCCTGGTTCAACGACCCGCGGTTGTTGCAGATTCAGAAGAGCGGCACAGTTCGCAACTTCGGACTCAACCTAGCGCAGGTCAATCCGAACGAGCAGAAGAAGGAGCAGCCGCAATGAAGCTCTCCGACCTGAACAATCTTGATATCAACAATATCGGAGGCTGGCCACTTCCCATCAAGCTGGTCGTGGTGTTGCTTTTGGTTGCAGCAATCGGCGGTGCGGGTTACTACTTCGACACGCAGCATATGATTGCGGAACTCAAGAAGACCGAAGCTCAGGAGACCCAGCTAAGGCAGACATTCGAGGCGAAGTGGAAGAAGGTCGCCAATCTCGATGCCTTCCGCGCGCAGCTCGAGGAGATGAACAAGTCGTTCGGCGCCATGTTGCGGCAGTTGCCGGACAAGACTGAGGTCGCCGATCTGCTGGTCGACATCTCCCAGACTGGTTTGGCCAACGGACTCGAGTTCCAGCTCTTCAAGCCGGGTGGTGAAGGACGGCGCGGATTCTATGCGGAACTGCCGATTCAGCTCCAGGTTACGGGGACCTATCATCAGTTCGGTGCCTTTGTCAGCGGCATCGCGGCCCTCCCGCGCATCGTCACCATCCATGATGTTGAAATCAAGCCCACTAGCGGTGGGGCGAGTGGCGAAAAAATGCTGAGCATGTCCGCTGTCGCCAAGACCTACCGCTACCTCGAGGAGGCGCCGCAGTGAGTATTGCGAATACTACCTCGCGTTTGGCGCTTGCCCGATCTCTGCTGGCCGTTTGTCTTGCGTTTGTGCTTGGCGCATGTGCGGACATGAGCACCAGCGATCTCGATCAGTTTATCAATGATGTCAAGAGTCGCCAGCCCGAGCAGATCGAGCCGCTGCCTGAGATCAAGACCTTCGAGACTTTTTACTACGCAGCCCAAGATCTGCGCGATCCCTTCACGGCGGCGGTGAGCGAAATCGCGGAGCAGCAGCTGGTTGCCGCTGCGTCAGGTGGACTCGCGCCCGATACCACGCGCCGGCGTGAGCCGTTGGAAAGCTTCAGCCTCCAGGAGTTGCGGATGGTCGCGATGATGACCCTGGAGG
>CBDTVS010000013.1:0-12822 GCA_965364245.1 uncultured Gammaproteobacteria bacterium
CAAGAACCCGCGCGCGATCGCGGTCATGGCCGAGGCCGGGGTCGACATCTCTGGTCAGGAGTCGACGCGACTGGTGCCGGAGATGCTCGAGGAAGTCGACCTGGTTGTGACCGTCTGCGGTCACGCCGACGAGCACTGCCCGGTGTTGCCACCGGGCGTACTCCGGAATCACTGGCCGCTCGACGACCCGGCCCGTGCCGGCGGTAGCGAGGCGGAGATCATGGCAACGTTTCGCCAGAGTCGTGACGACATCCGCGCTCGCGTTCTGGCGCTGCTCGACGAACTCGGCAAGGAGTAGACGATGGGTGTGCAGTGCGAGGTCGCCGGCCGACCTGAGCGTAAGGCGATGGGCCTGTTCGAGCGCTACCTGACGCTGTGGGTCGCGCTGTGCATCGTCGCTGGCGTGACCCTCGGCCACCTGTTCCCGCCGCTGTTCCAGGCGGTCGGGCGCATGGAGATCGCCCAGGTCAACCTGCCGGTCGCGCTGCTCATCTGGCTGATGATCATCCCGATGCTGCTCAAGGTCGACTTCGGCGCGCTGCACCACGTGCGCGAGCACTGGCGCGGCATCGGCGTGACGCTGTTCGTCAACTGGGCGGTCAAGCCGTTCTCGATGGCGCTGCTGGGCTGGCTGTTCATCCGCGGCCTGTTCAGCGACTGGTTGCCGGCGGAGCAGCTCGACGCCTACATCGCCGGGCTGATCCTGCTCGCTGCCGCACCGTGCACCGCGATGGTGTTCGTCTGGAGCAACCTCACCGACGGCGAGCCCAACTTCACGCTGACCCAGGTGGCACTGAACGACAGCATCATGGTGTTCGCCTTCGCGCCGCTGGTCGGCCTGCTGCTCGGCATCTCGGCGATCACGGTGCCGTGGGATACGCTGTTCCTGTCGGTGGTGCTCTACATCGTGATCCCGGTCGTCGCCGCCCAGCTCTGGCGCGGCTGGTTGCTGCGGCACGGTGGCGTGGCGGCACTGAAGCTGGTCCTCGACCGGCTGCAGCCGCTGTCGCTCGGCGCGCTGTTGACCACGCTGGTGCTGCTGTTCGGCTTCCAGGGCGAGCAGATCCTCGCCCAGCCGCTGATCATCGCGCTGCTCGCGGTGCCGATCCTGATCCAGGTCTATTTCAACTCCGGCCTCGCCTACCTGCTCAACCGCAAATTCGGCGTCGCGCACTGCGTGGCCGGACCGTCGGCGCTGATCGGCGCGAGCAACTTCTTCGAGCTCGCGGTCGCCGCGGCGATCAGCCTGTTCGGCTTCGACTCGGGCGCCGCGCTGGCGACCGTCGTCGGCGTGCTGGTCGAGGTGCCGGTGATGCTGTCGGTGGTCAAGATCGTCAACCGCAGCAAGGGGTGGTACGAGCGGGGCTCAGGCGCCCCGGCTTGATCCACGCCACGGCTCACCAACGTCGACAAACGCCCGCCACAGCGAGACGAACGCCTCACGCAGCGCGATGACCTCGTGGCCACGCCAGCCGACCAGCGCCCCCGCATAGCGCTGCAGTTCGCGATCGGCTTGCTTGCCAACGATCGTGTCGACCAGGTCGGCGGTCACCGCCACGTCGTGCATGACTCCGAGCAGGTCCTGCAGCGCCTTGAGGTGGGCGATGAACGCCTCCATGTCCATGAACAGGCCGCGGAAGAACTCGGCCAGGTAGCGCAGCTTCTTGCACTCGATGCGCAGGCGGTGCATCGCCACCGCGTTGTCCGGCTGGGCCGCAGCCCCGGTCTGCTGGACCGCGGTGTACTGGGCCGTGAGCAGCGCTGCCGCGAAGGTCTCGATGGGCGCGTGCAATGATTGGGGCTCGGCAGCGTCCGCGTTTTCCCAGGCACGTGCCTCACACCAGGGTGGAAAGTCCCGTTTGAAGCGAGCGTAGCGCTTGCCGTCGAGCATCCTGCGGACCTCCCGGTACGCCCGCAGGCGCGCCCGGTCCACGGCTGTCGAGAACGGTGCCAGGCCCGGAAGCTGCAAATCCGGCCCATGCGGCACCAAAACCTCGCTGACCAGCACGTCGAGGTCGCGGGCCGGTCCCAGCACGCCGGCCAGGTCGCGCATCCGCCGCCGCCAGCGACGCGTCGCCCGTTTGGGGACCGCGGGACGAAAGGTGCTGCACGCCGAACGCATGCGGCGGAACGCGACGCGCACCTGGTGCACGCCCTCGATGTCGTCCCAGTCACGGGCCGCCTGCTCCCAGTTAGCGAGTCGCCCGAAGTTGTGCGTGAGGATGGTCGCGAAGGCCTCGCTGACACTCTGGCCGTGGCAGACCGGCTCGTCGGGCCAGCGCGGGGTATCCATCGCTCCACTCCTTTGCACCGACACCGCAACCCACCCGTTTGCCGGGGCGGATGTCGGATCCCACTCCTATACTTCTGTGTAGACGATTTGCATCACGCTGTCCGTAACGAGGGCCCCATGGACGACGCCCCGCTTCCGGAACCCGGTTCGCTGATCAACCGCGAACGCTCCTGGCTCGACTTCGCCTGCCGAGTCGTCGCACTGGCCGAGGATTCCGGGCGCCCGCTGATGGAGCGGGTCAAGTTCGCCGGCATCATGGGGATGATCTACGACGAGTTCGTGATGAAGCGGATCGGCGGCCTGCGCCTGCGCCTTGCGCGCGGCGATGCCGGGCTCTCACCCGACGGCCTCACCGCCGAGGCCCAGCTCGAGGCGTGCCGCGACGAACTCGCGCGTCACGAGACCCGGCTCGGCAGGCTGATCGTCGATGAGCTGCTGCCGGCGCTCGCACGGACGGGCACGCCATTGCTCACCTTCGAGGCGCTCGACGCGCCACAGAGGAAAGCCCTGCGCCGCCACTTCCGCGACACCATCGAACCCACGCTGACGCCGCTCGCGGTCGATGTCAGCCACCCCTTCCCGTTCATCAGCAACCTCGGCCTGAATCTCGCGCTCGAGGTCACCGATCGTGGCCAGCGCCAGCGTTTCGTGCGGCTCAAGGTGCCGATCCAGGGCCAGCGCTGGATCCCGCTACCGGGTGGTGACGGCTGCGTGGCCGTCGAGGAGGTGATCCTCAACAGCCTCGACCTGATGTTCCCCGCAGCGGTGTCGATCGAGGGCTACCCGTTCCGGGTGATTCGCGGGGCCAAGGACAGCCCCTGGGACCAGGGCGACCCGGGCCCCGATGCCACGGCCGGGCAGCTGCTGGCGATGGTGGCCTGGGAGCTCGAGGCACGCCGTTTCGCCGGGGTGGTACGCCTGCAGGTCGGCAGCTCGATGCCGGAACGCATGCGCGCCTGGCTCGCCGCGCATCTCGAGGTCGCCATGCACGATGTCGGCGAGATCGTGGGTCCGCTGGCGCAGGGCGACCTCACCGCGTTTCCCGGGCCCCAGGATCCGCTGCACCACGACGTGCCGCACACCCCGGCCCAGCATCCGCGCTTCCGTGACCTGAGCGCCAAGCAGCCGGAGCGGGTGTTCGCCGAGCTCCGGCGTGGCGACATCCTCGTCCACCACCCCTACCAGAGCTTCGACCGCTCGGTGCTGCTGTTCCTCGACGCCGCCTCACGCGATCCCCAGGTGGTCGCGATCAAGCTGACCATCTACCGCATCTCGGCGCGCGCCCCGGTCATCGAGAAGCTCCTCGAGGCGGTGCGTGCGGGCAAGCAGGTCGCGGTGCTGGTCGAGATCACCGCGCGCTTCGACGAGGCGCCGAACATGCGCTGGGCGCACCTGCTCGAGCGCGAGGGTGTGCACGTGGTCTACGGCATGGAACAGCTCAAGACCCACGCCAAGCTGGCGATGGTCGTACGCCGCGAGAGCGGTGGCATCCGTCGTTACTGCCACCTCGGCACCGGCAACTACCACGATGGCACGGCGCGGCTCTACGAGGACCTCGGCCTGTTCACCGCGAACACGGCCCTGGGCGACGACGTCGCCGCGCTGTTCAACGAGCTGACCGGCGCGACGCCGTACGACCGCTACCGGCACCTGCTGGTCGCGCCGCGCTACCTGCGCGAGCGGTTCACCGGGCTGATCCGCCGCGAGGCCGAACACGCCCGCGCCGGACGCCCCAGCGGCATCCGCGCCAAGATGAACCAGCTGCAGGACCCGGCCCTGATCGGTGAGCTCTACGCCGCGAGCCAGGCCGGGGTGCCGATCGAGCTCAACGTGCGCGGCCTCTGCTGCCTGCGCGCGGGCGTGCCCGGACTCAGCGACACCATCCGGGTCTACTCGGTGGTCGGACGCTTCCTCGAGCACAGCCGCATCTACCGCTTCGAGAACGGCGGCGAGCCGGAGCACTTCCTCGGTTCGGCCGACTGGATGAAGCGCAACCTAGACCGGCGCGTCGAGCAGATCGTGCCGATCCTCGACCGCGGTGTCGCCCGGGAGATCGATGCCATTCTCGACAGCTACCGTGACGACAACGCCAGCGCCTGGGACATGCAGCCGGATGGCAGCTATGTTCGCCGCACACCCGCTGCAGACGAGCCGGCCAGGGAGGTGCAGCAGCTGCTCATCGACATGGCCGCCTCGGGTTGCCCCGACGCGGTGGAGTCCACCGTACGCGCCGACCGGACGCCCGGCGAGGCGGTGGCCTAGTCCGGGCTAGCTGGCCCTGTCGGCCAGGCTGGCCACGGTGTCATCGTCGGCATGCCGCACGTCCTCGCCGGTCGCTAGGTAGACCAGGTGACCGGCGATGTTCTTGGCATGCCCACCGATCCGTTCCACCGCGCGCAGCGCCAGGGTCACCTGGATGGTGTGGCCGATGTTGCGCGAGTCCTCCATGACGTAGGTCGCGAGGCGCCGGAGCGCCGCTTCGTAGCCCTCGTCGACCCGCGCCTGCCGGCCGACGACGTCGGCGGCGAGCTCCAGGTCGAGGCGGTCGAACGCCTCGAGCACGCGGTGCAGCATGTCGCCGGACAGTTCCGCCAGCATGTAGATGTCCTCGAGCAGCTTGGCGTTGGGCGGTGGCTGGTCGGTGTCGTAGAGGCGCACGGTCAGCGTCCCGACCTTGCGGATCTGGTCGCCGCAGCGCTCGAGGTCGGTGGTGATCTTGCTGACCGTCATCAGCTCGCGCAGGTCGCGCGCCAGCGGCTGGCGCTTGGCGATCAGCAGCACGAGACGCTCGTCGATGTCGATGTCGACGGCGTTGATCTCGGCGTCGCGCGCGATCATCTCGCGCGCACCCTCGACGTCGCCACGCCGGAGCACGTCGAGCGCGCTGACGATCTGCGCCTCCACGAGGCGTCCCATGTCGAGGATTCTGCCGTGCAGGGCATCGAGTTCCTTGTCGAAGCGTTGGAAGATGTGGCGCGGTCCGTCGTTCATCGGTCGTGTTCTCCTGCCCGGCTCAACCGAAGCGGCCGGTGATATAGTCCTCGGTGAGGCGGTGCTTCGGATTGGTGAAGATGTCGTCGGTCGTGCCGACCTCGATCAGGTCGCCGAGGTGGAAATAGGCCGTGCGATCCGACACGCGTGCCGCCTGCTGCATCGAGTGGGTGACGATGGCGATCGAGTACTGCTGGCGCAGTTCGTCGATCAGCTCCTCGATGCGTGCCGTGGCGATCGGATCGAGCGCCGAGCAAGGCTCGTCCATCAGGATCACCTCGGGATTGATCGCCACCGCGCGGGCGATGCACAGCCGCTGCTGCTGCCCACCCGAGAGCCCGGTGCCGGGCTGCTCGAGACGATCCTTGACCTCGCCCCACAGGCCGGCGCGCTGCAGGCTCTGCTCGACGATCGCATCGAGTTCGCTGCGACTCTCGGCCAGGCCGTGGATGCGCGGACCGTAGGCGACGTTCTCGTAGATCGACTTCGGGAACGGGTTCGGCTTCTGGAACACCATACCCACCCGTGCGCGCAGCAACACGACGTCCATCGCCTTGGCATGGATGTCGTCGTCGTCGATACGGATGTCGCCGCTGACCCGGCAGCCAGGGATGGTGTCGTTCATGCGGTTCAGGCAGCGGATGAAGGTCGACTTGCCGCAGCCCGACGGACCGATCATCGACACCACCTCGTGGCGCCCGATATCGAGGTTGACGTCCTTGATGGCATGCTTGTCGGCATACCAGACGTTGACGTCGCGTGCGGTCATGCGCGGTTCGGCGACCGTCCAGTCACCGACCGTCTTGCGCTCGCTATCCTCGAGGTCCATGACCACGTCGTTGGTGTTTGCACGGGCCATCTTGTTCACCTTGTGCTGGTCAATCGCAGCTTCCATCGTTCACTCTCCGAAATCGTTCGTGGATGCCACACCCGAGTGCCGCCGCCACGCCCTACCACTGCCGCTCGAGCCGCGAGCGCAGCCAGACCGCCAGGCCGTTCATTGTCACCAGGAACGCCAGTAGCACCAGCGTCGCCGCCGAGGTGCGCTCGACGAACGCCCGTTCCGGGCTGTCCGCCCACAGGTAGATCTGCACCGGCAGCACCGTCGACGGGTCGTTGATGCCCTGCGGAACATCGACGATGAACGCCACCATGCCGATCATCAGCAGCGGCGCCGACTCGCCGAGCGCCCGCGCCATGCCGATGATGGTGCCGGTCAGCATGCCCGGCAGCGCCAGCGGCAACACGTGGTGGAACACCGTCTGGGTCGCCGACGCGCCGACCCCGAACGCCGCCTCGCGGATCGACGGCGGCACCGACTGCAGCGCCGCACGGCCGGCGATGATGATCGTCGGCAGGGTCATCAGCGTCAGCACCAGGCCGCCGACCAGCGGCACCGAGCGCGGCAGGCCAAAGAAGTTCAGGAACACCGCCAGGCCGAGCAGACCGAAGATGATCGACGGCACTGCGGCGAGGTTGTTGATGTTGACCTCGATGAGGTCGGTCCAGCGGTTCTTGGGCGCGAACTCCTCGAGGTAGACCGCCGCGGCGACGCCGACCGGGAACGACAGCAGCAGGGTCACTATCAGGGTGTAGAGCGAGCCCATCAGGGCGCCGCGGATACCCGAGAGCTCGGGCTCGCGCGAGTCGCCGGCCGTGAACAGGATGCGGTTGAAGCGCGTCTCCACCTGGCCCGCGGCCTGCCAGTCATCGACCCAGGTGAGCTGCATGTCGTCGATGCGCCGGTCGCCCTCGGGCAGATCACGATCGATGTGCCCCTTGACCAGCATGTCGACGTCGTCGTCGGCCGGCACCCAGACGGCCAGACGCTGACCGACCAGATCCGGGTTGGCCATCACCATCTCGCGCAGGTCGAACGCGGCACCGCTACTGACCATGCCGTAGAGCTTGCGCTTGTCGCGCCGGCCGCTGACCTCAGGGAAGCGCTCGCGCAGCGCCGCCTTGACCAGGCCGCCGTAGTCGGCACGCGACAGCACGTCCTGCGCGCGCAGGCCGTCGGGATCGATCACTGCCGGGTCGAGCTCGACCTCGAGCTGCACGTAGGTCTGCACGAACGCGGAATAGCCCTTGCCGAGGATGGTGCCGAACAGCAGCAGCAGGAACGCGAGACCGAGCGCGACCGCGCCGATCCCGATCAGGCGGAAGCGCCGCTCGCGGGCGTAGCGTTTCGCGAGCCCGCGACGCACCACCACGGCGATCTCGCGGGAAGCGGCCTGGGCCGCGTCTGGTGTCGGGCTATTCATACTGTTCCCGGTACTTGCGCACCACGTGCAGCGCGATGACGTTGAGGATCAGGGTGACGACGAACAGCACCAGGCCGAGCGCGAAGGCGGCGAGCGTCTTCGGGCTGTCGAACTCCTGGTCGCCGACCAGCAGCGTGACGATCTGCACCGTCACCGTGGTCACGGTGTCGAGGGGATTGAGCGTCAGGTTCGCCGCCAGACCCGCGGCCATGACCACGATCATGGTCTCGCCGATGGCGCGCGAGATGGCGAGCAGGATGCCGCCGACGATGCCCGGCAACGCGGCCGGGAAGATCACCTTCTGCACCGTCTCGGCACGTGTCGCGCCGAGTGCCAGCGAACCGTCACGCAGCGACTGCGGCACCGCGTGGATCACGTCGTCGGCCAGCGACGAGACGAACGGGATGATCATGATGCCCATCACCAGACCTGCCGCGCTCTCCGAGGCGACGTCGAGGCCGAGCCAGGTGCCGGAGTCGCGGATGAACGGCGCGACCGTCAGCGCGGCGAAGAAGCCGTAGACGACGGTCGGGATGCCGGCGAGGATCTCGAGCAGCGGCTTGGCCGCCGAGCGCACCCGTGGGCGGGCGAACTCGGAGAGGTAGATCGCCGACATCAGGCCGACGGGTACCGCGACCGCCATCGCGATGGCCGAGATCAACAGCGTGCCGACGAAAATCGGCACCGCCCCGAATGCCCCGGAGCCACCGACCTGGTCGGCGCGGATCGCCATCTGCGGGCTCCACTCGAGCCCGAACAGGAACTCCAGCGGCGGCACCGCCTGGAAGAAGCGGATCGACTCGAACAGCACCGACAGCACGATGCCGACCGTGGTGAACACGGCGAAGGTCGAACAGGCGATCAGCACGAGGCGCACCACCTGCTCGACGTGGTTGCGCGCACGCAACCGCGGCGCGACGAGGCGCCAGCCGAGCGCCAGCCCGCCCGCGGCGAGCAGCAGTACGACGACGCTCTCGGCGCGGGCACTGAGCGCCTGCAGCGCGAGGTAGTGCTCGGCCGCTGCGACGATCTCCGGCGGCTGGCCGTCCGCCAGCACCTGGCCGGTGGCGACGTTACGGATGTCGTTGATCACCAGCCCCAGGCGATCGTCGGGCAGCGCGCGCAGTTCTGCCGGCAATTCACCGATCACCAGCCGGGTGACGACCGAGGTCTCCCCGCCCTGCCAGAGCACCAGTACCGCCAGCGCCGGCAGCAGGCACCAGAGCGCGGCGAACAGCCCGTAGTAGCTGGGGCGCGAATGGAGGCTCAATGCCGAGCCGCGCGGACCGGCCGTGGCCAGGGCGCGTCGCTTGCCGAGCTGATAGGCCATGGCGCCCAGGGCAAGCAGCACGACGATCAGGAGTGTGGGTGTCATGGACTGGCGTCTCGGTCCCGGTCAGAAAGCGCGAGCCGGGCGGCCCTCGCGGACCGCCCGGCCGCGTCGTTACGCTGCCTCAGAGCGCGGCGAGCGTGTTCTTCATCTTCGCGTCGTCGGCGTACTTGGTGCGTTCCTCGCGCGGCATCGGGATCATGCCCTTCTCCGCGAGATAGCCCTCGTCACCCCACGCCTTCTCGCTGGTGAACTCGGCGACGAACTCCTCGATGCCCGGAATGACGCCGATGTGCGCCTTCTTGACGTAGAAGAACAGCGGCCGCGAGACCGGGTAGGAGCCGTCGGCGATCGCCTCGAAGGTCGGCGCGACGCCGTCGATCTTCGAGCCCTGCACCTTGTCCTCGTTCTGGTCGAGGAAGCTGAAGCCGAAGATGCCCAGCGCGTTCGGATTGGCCTCGAGCTTCTGCACGATCAGGTTGTCGTTCTCGCCGGCCTCGACGTAGGCGCCGTCCTCACGCACGGTGTGGCAGGTCGCCTTGTACATCCTCTTGTCCGACTTCTTCATTGCGCTGATCCAGTCGAACTTCTTGCAGCCACCCTCCATGGCCAGCTCGACGAAGGCGTCGCGCGTACCGGAGGTCGGCGGCGGGCCGAGGACCTCGATCTCCTGCGCCGGCAGGGTCGGGTTAACGTCCTTCCAGGTCTTGTAAGGGTTCGGGACCAGCTTCTCGCCGCCCTGCGGATCCGGCACATCCTTGGCCAGCGCCAGGAAGATGTCCTTGCGGGTCAGCTCGAGCTGCTGGGCCTTCTTGGAGTTGGCCACGGCGATGCCGTCGTAGCCGACCTTGACCTCGATGATGTCGTTGACGCCGTTCTTGGCGCAGTTCTCGACCTCGGAGCTCTTGATGCGACGCGAGGCGTTGGTGATGTCGGGGTGCTGCACGCCGACCCCGGCACAGAACAGCTTCAGGCCGCCGCCCGAGCCGGTCGACTCGATCTTCGGCGTCTTGAACGAACTGGTCTTGCCGAACTGCTCGGCGACGACCGTGGAGAACGGGTAGACCGTCGACGAACCGACGATGCTGATGTAGTCGCGGGCCTGCTGGGCCTGCACACCGGCGGTGAGGGCGAGGCCGGCCGCGGCGGCGATCAGGGTCTGCTTCTTCACGTGCTTGACTCCATGCTGTTCAGAGGTGTTCGGGGTGGCCGCCAACCCTGGCGGTGCGGGCCTTCGTAGCCCCCACCTGGCGTGCATCGTAGCCAGGGGATGTGACGCCGTTATGTGGTTTATGTGACAAATTGGTTACAGCGATCGCGGCCTGCAGGGCACCGTTAATGTTCGATATACAACTGTTGCGTATCGAACAATGATCCCCTAACCTTCCGGAACGCGTCCTCGCCGCATAGACGGCCCCGTCGCTGGAATCCCCGCGACGTACCACTCAGGGACGCGCGGAGGAGGAACCATGAGCGACGTCACCCCACCGGGTGCGAACGCCGTCGCGACGCTGCTCGCGCGCGCCGCAGACCCCGCCGACGCCACGGCGCTGCGCTATCACGACACCACGGTCAGTTACCGCGAGCTGGCCACCCGCACCGCGCGCGCCGGCGCCGGCCTGCAGCGGCTCGGCGTGCAGCCCGAACAGCGCGTGTTGTTCCTGATGAAGGACAGCCCGGCGATGGTCGCGGCCTACCTCGGCGCGCTGCACATCGGCGCCGTCGCGGTCGCCTACAACATCCGCGCGAGTGCCGCCGAAATCCGTCACGCCGTGACCGACAGCCGCTGTGTGGTGCTGGTCGCCGATGCCGAGTTCCTGCCGCTGGTCCGCGAGGCCCTCGACGGTCTCGAACGACCGCCGACCCTGGTCGGCGATGCCGCAGATGGGGATGTCGTTCCACTCGCGTCGCTCGCGGCCGACGACCTCGAGCCGAGCGCCCCGTTCCCCGTCAGTCCGGACGACATGGCGTTCTGGATCTACACCTCGGGCACCACCGGCAAACCGAAGGCGGTGGTGCATCTGCACAAGGACGTCGCCATCGCCGCCGACTACATGCGCGGCTACATGGAGGTCGGCCCCGACGACGTGATCTTCTCGACCTCGAAGCTGTTCTTCGCCTACGCGCTGGGCCACTCGCTGCTCGGCGGCCTCAGCGCGGGCGCGACGGTGGTGATCGACGACCAGTGGCCCGACCCGGCGACCATCCTCGCGCTGGTCGAGAAGCACCGGCCGACGGTCTTCTACTCGGTGCCGACGCTGTACCGCAACCTGCTGCACGAGGGCGCAGCGGTGCATCCCGCATTCACCACGATCCGCCGCTTCTGCTCGGCCGGCGAGAAGCTCCCGGTGCCGCTCTACGAGGGCTGGCTGGAGACAACCGGCAAGCCGATCCTCGAGGGCATCGGCACCTCGGAGTCGATCTTCTTCTTCCTCGGCAACCGCCCTGAGGCGGTCTGCCCCGGCAGCAGCGGCAGACCGCTGCCGTGGGGCGAACTGCGCCTGACCAGTGACGACGGCCAACCGTTCGAGGCGACCGACACGCCGGGCAGTTTGTGGGTGCGCATGAGCTCGGTCGGCGACCGCTACTGGAACCACCAGACGAAGTCGCGCGCGACCTTCGTCGGCGAGTGGTACCGAACCGGCGACATGTACAGCGTCGACGCCGACGGCTACTGGCACCACCAGGGGCGCGACGACGACATGCTCAAGATCTCCGGCCAGTGGGTCTACCCGACCGAGATCGAGGACGTGGTGATCGCGGTCGACGGTGTCGCCGAGACCGCGCTGGTCGGCGCCGCCAACGCCGACGGGCTGGTGCGCCTGCACCTGTTCGTCGTCGCCCGTGACGGCGCCGACCGCGACGCGCTCGCCGAGACGATCAAGGCGCGCGCCGCCGAACGGCTGGCGATCTACAAGGTGCCGCGCAACATCCACTTCATCGACGCGATCCCGCGCACCGCAACCGGCAAGGCGCGCCGCTTCCTGCTGCGCCAGCAGGTGGAGGTCGAGGCGTGAGCCGCGCGCGACGCCAGGCGCGCTGGGACGACGAGACCTCCGGGCGCACCGATTTCGACCTGCTGCTGGGCCTGGTCGGTTTCCACCTGCGTTTCGCGCAAAACGCGGTGGTCGACCACTTCCTCGAGCACGTCGGCGACGGCGGCATCACGCCGATCCAGTTCTCGACCCTGGTGCTGGTCCGCGCCAACCCGGGGCTGAGCCAGACCGCGCTGTCGCGCGCGGTCGGCATCGAGCGCTCGAGCGCCGTGACGATCATCGACGGCCTCGAGAAGCGCGAACTCCTCGAACGAAGACGGCCCGACCGCCGCTCCCACGCCCTGCACCTGACCACAGCCGGCAAGCGGTTGCTGGCGAAGCTCGAACCGCAGGTGTGCGCGCACGACGCGGCGATCGCGACAGCGCTGACCGACAACGAGAAACGCCTGCTGGTCGACATGCTCGACCGGTTGGCGGTCGAGCCAGAGTAATTCGGCACGAAATCGCGCCGAGGGCGGCGCTCCTGCAGCCGCCCCCAGGCCGCGATCAGGCCGTCGCGTCGGCCCGGACCCGGACCACCCGCGCGGCCGGGAAACGGCAGCTGAAGGTGCTGCCGATGCCCCGCTTGCTGGTCACCTCGAGGCTGCTGTCGTGGTGCAGCAGCACGTGCTTGACGATCGCCAGGCCGAGCCCGGTGCCGCCCGATGCCCGTGAACGGCTCGGGTCGACGCGGTAGAAGCGCTCCGTCAGGCGCGGCAGGTGTTCCGGGGCGATACCGTCGCCGGTGTCGTGCACCGTGAAGCGCGCGCCTTCACCGTCGGCTGCCCAACCGATGCGGATGCGGCAGCGCGGCGGGGTGTGCAACACGGCGTTGAACACCAGGTTGGCGAACGCGCTGCGCAGTTCACGCGACAGGCCGACCAGCTGCAGCGAGGGATCGGCATCGAG
>CBDTVS010000014.1:0-12789 GCA_965364245.1 uncultured Gammaproteobacteria bacterium
CGTTCGTCGGTACGAAGGCCGATACGTCGCCGGCCTGCGTCTCGATGATCGGCAGCGCCGTCAGCGAGCCCGTCTTGCCCTTGATCTTCCCGCCCGATACCTGCTCGACGTGCTCGGCGTTGACGCGGGCCGCACGCTCCAGCAGGCGCGAGTGCAGGTAGAAGACGTCACCGGGGTAGGCTTCGCGGCCCGGCGGGCGACGCAGCAGCAGCGAGATCTGGCGGTAGGCCCAGGCCTGCTTGGTCAGGTCGTCATAGATGATCAGGGCATCTTCACCGCGGTCACGGTAGTACTCACCCATCGAGCAGCCGGCGTACGGGGCGATGAACTGCATCGCTGCCGAGTCCGAGGCGCTCGCGGCAACCACGATGGTGTGATCCATCGCGCCGTGCTCCTCGAGCTTGCGCACCACACCGGCGATCGACGAGGCCTTCTGGCCGACCGCGACGTAGATGCACTTAATCCCGGTGCCCTTCTGGTTGATGATGGCGTCGATCGCGATCGCGGTCTTGCCGGTCTGGCGGTCGCCGATGATCAGCTCGCGCTGGCCGCGGCCGATCGGCACCATGGCATCGATCGCCTTCAGGCCGGTCTGCACCGGCTGGTCGACCGACTTACGGGTGATGACGCCCGGCGCCACCTTCTCGATCGGGGCGCTCTGCTGGCTCTCGATCGGACCCTTGCCGTCGATCGGCATGCCGAGCGCGTCGACGACACGACCGAGCAGCGCGTCACCGACCGGCACCTCGAGGATGCGACCGGTGGTCTTGACGCTGTCGCCCTCGGTGATGTGCTTGTACTCGCCGAGGATGACCGCACCGACCGAGTCGCGCTCGAGGTTGAGCGCCAGACCGTAGGTGTTGCCGGGGAACTCGATCATCTCGCCGGCCATGACGTCGGCCAGGCCGTGGATGCGCACGATGCCGTCGGTCAGGCTGACCACGGTCCCCTGCGTACGGACTTCGGTTGCGACGTCGAAGTCCTTGATCCGCTCCTTGATCAGCTGACTGATTTCCGAAGGATTGAGCTGCATGTCTTTAACCTCTTAACCTTCCAACTGTCCGGCGAGACGATCCAGTCGGCCCAGGGCCGAGCCGTCGATCACCAGGTCGCCGGCGTGGATCACCGCGCCGCCGATCAATGTCTTGTCGATTTCGCACTCCAGCCGCACTTCGCGACCGAGATGCCTGCTGAGCGCCTCGGCCAGCTTCTGCTGCTGCTGCTCGCTGAGCTCGAAGGCGGTGGCGACGCGAGCGTCGATCGTCTTCTCGGCCTCGGCGCGCAACGCCGTGTACTGCGCGGCGATCTCGGCCACCAGGTCGAGCCGGCGGTTGTCTGCGAGCACGCGGATGAAGCTGCGACCGTTGTCGTCGATGGCGTCACCGCAGGCCTCGACGAACAGGTCGGCGACCTGCTGCCGCGTGACCCCTGCGCTGCTTAGCAGTTGCCGCATCGTCGCGTCCGTGCCGACCACCGTGGCCGCGGAGAGCATGTCGCTCCACGCCGCCAGGGCACCCTGCTCCTGGGCGAGCTCGAAAACGGCCTGGGCGTAAGGCCGGGCTACGGTGGATATTTCTGCCATCGCGCGACCGCCCTAAAGGTTGGCGACCAGGTCGTCGAGCAGGTCGGCGTGGGCCTTGGCGTCGATCTCGCGCGCCAGGACCTTGCCGGCGCCGGAAACCGCCAGTGCGACCACCTGGGCACGGAGCTGCTCCTTGGCCCGGTTGACCTCCTGGTCGATCTCGGCCCGTGCCGCCTCGAGCAGCCGCTGGCCCTCGGCGCGCGCCTCGCCTTTCGACTCCTCGACGATCTCGGAGGCGCGCTTCTGCGCCTGGGAGATCAGCTCGGCGGCCTGCTCCTTGGTCTCGGCGAGCAGTTCCTTGGCGCGCTTCTCGGCCAGTTCCTGCTCGTGCTTGCCGCGCTCGGCGGCCGCGAGACCGTCTGCGATCTGCGTCTTGCGTGCGTCGAGGGCAGCGACAATCGGCGGCCAGACGAACTTCATGCAGAACCAGACGAACAGCGCGAACGAGATCAGCTGAACGATGAGCGTCAGGTTGATATTCATGACTTACCTCGCGTTACGGGCGGGAGGTGGCGGCGTGGTTCGGTTGCCCGATCAGCCTGCCACCGCGAACAGCACGTAGAACGCGATACCCACCGCGATCATCGGCACGGCGTCGACCAGACCCATGACGATGAAGAACTGGGTGCGCAGCATCGGGATCAGCTCGGGCTGACGCGCGGCCCCCTCGAGGAAGCGGCCACCGAGGATGCCGATGCCGACGGCGGCGCCGAGGGCACCGAGGCCCATCATCAGGGCGCCGGCGATAAAGAGGAGTGCACTTGCTTCAGACATTTCTCTCTCCTGTGAGCAAATAGGCCGTCAGGGCCTGGTCAATCAATGGTCGTCGGGAACGTGATGCGCCATGTCCAGGTAGACGATGGTCAGGGTCATGAAGATGAACGCCTGCAGCAGCACGATCAGGATGTGGAACACCGCCCAGGCCCACTGCAGGGCCACGCCGAAGGTGGCGAGGAAGAAACCGCCACTGTACATCAGCGCGATGAGGATGAAGATCATCTCGCCGGCGTAGAGGTTGCCGAACAGTCGCAGCGAGTGCGAGACCGGCTTGGCCAGCAGGTTGACGCCCTCGAGCAGCAGGTTGATCGGCACGAACAGCGCCATGACGATCGGGTTCTTGCTCTCGAACGGGTGCAGGGTCAGCTCGGCGGCGAAGCCCTTCGCGCCCTTCATCTTGAAGCTGTAGTAGAGAACCAGCAGGAACACGCCGATGGACATGCCGAAGGTCGCATTGGGGTCGGTGGTCGGCACGACCTTCATGTACGGGATGCCGATCGCGGTGGCGATCCAGGGGATCAGGTCCACCGGAACCAGGTCCATCAGGTTCTGTAGCAGGATCCAGATGAACAGCGTCAGGGCGAGCGGAGCGACCAGGTCATTCTTGCCGCTGAAGCTGCCGCGCACGTTGTCGTTGATGAAGTCGATGATCCACTCGACGAAGTTCTGCGCCGCGCCCGGGACACCGGCGCTGGCCTTCTGCCCGACCTTGTAGAACCACCACAGGAACAGCGCACCGAGACCGATCGACCAGAACAGGGTGTCGAGGTGCAGCGCCCAGAAACCCATCGCCCGCGCCTCCTCGGGTCCATGGGCAATACTCCAGCCGTGCTCGGGGTGCATCCCGAACGTCAGGTTCTGGAGATGGTGCTTGATGTAGCCCGAGGCTGTGATTGCTTCGCCTTCGACTGCCATGACTCTCGCTCACCCGTGTCCCGGTCTGGCCTGCAGTAGCAGAGCCGGGAGTCCAGCTATGAAACCGAGCAGCAACGGCAGCGGTTCCAGTTCGAGGAAACCGATGCCGAGCGCGAACAACAGCGCGACCGTCGCAAACCGCTCGAGTGCCGACAGGTACAGCACCTGGAGGCTCTGCCGGGCCGTCAAGGCCCCGACGCGGTTGGCCCGGCGCGCTCGCCAGTCCAGGAGCAGCAGGTTCGTCAGGGCCGTGGCCCCACCGAACAGCGCCGCGGCGCCTGCAAGGCCACCCTGAACCACCAGGAAGATCGCAACCACGATGCCGACCGAGGCCAGCTGGAAAGCGATCGCGATGGTGGTCGTACGGTGGCGAGTCCCCAAGCGCCTATGCTGCGATGCAACAAACGGAGTCCGGTCGAGCCCTCCCGCGATCCTTGCGGTGGCGGGCAGGCCATTCCTTCATCCGTCGAAACGGGGCGGGAGTATACGGTGACCCTATAAATCCTGTCAATGAGGTGACAAAAATCAGTGAGGGTAAAGGGGCACGAAAAAGGGCGCGGCCAGTTGGCCGCGCCCCTGGATCTGGATGCCGCCGTTGGCGTCAGGCGGCCTGGCGTCGCTCCTGGCCGATCAGGCTGTGCTTGAACAGCGCCTTGTGGATGTCGCCGATGCTGACGATACCGGCCAGCTTGCCCTCGGCGTCGGCAACCGGGATGCGCCGGAACTTGTGCCGCACCATCACCGACGTGGCGCGCAGCAGCGGGGTCTCCGGCGTGACGCTGACGACGCCGCGATGCATGACGTCGGCGACGGTCAGGCCGAGCGTGGCGCCGTACTGCTGCTCCATCTGCTCGAAATCGCGCAGCCCCGAGCTCTCCATCAGGTCGTCGAGGCTCGGAAACAGGTAGTGGAGGATATCGCGCTCGGCGATGAAGCCGATCAGGCGCTCGTCGGCGTCGACGACGGGCAGGCCACTCAGGCGGTTGAGGCACATCACCGCGGCGACCTCCTCGAGGCGGGTCTCGGGGGTGGCGGTGCGTACGTTGCGGGTCATGACTTCATCTACGCGCATGGTGGTCTCCTCTCTGCGGTTTCGGCTGCGGGTCTGCTGCCCTGTAGCACCGATACTAGAAGTGCGCGTAAGTCATTGACCAATGAAATTATTTGATGTGTGCCAAAATTCCTTCGAGCTCGTCCGTCGAGTTGTACTCGATCACCAGTCGGCCCTTTCCACCGCGGCCATGGCGCAGCTGGACGCGTGCCGCGAGGCGCGACGCGAGCTCCTCTTCCAGGCGGCGGATGTCGGGATCGGGGCGCGGCGACGGCTTCTTGCGGTCCCCGGCGAGCCAGTTCTTGACCAGCTTCTCGGTATTGCGGACCGACAGGCCGCGCGCGACGACCTGCTTCGCCGCCTCGACCTGGTGGGCTCCGCCGAGCCCGAGCAGCGCGCGCGCGTGCCCCATCTCCAGGGCCCGCTCCTCGACCAGGGCCTTGACCTCGGCCTCGAGGTCGAGCAAGCGGAGCAGGTTGCTCACCGCCGCGCGGGAACGCCCCACCGCGCCGGCCGCGCCCTCGTGGGTGAGACCGAACTCCCTGACCAGGCGATCGAGCGCGCGCGCCTCCTCGAGTGGATTGAGGTTCTCACGCTGGATGTTCTCGATCAGCGCCATCGCGACCGCCGCCTCGTCGGGCACGTCGCGGATCACTGCCGGCACTTCGTGCAGCCCGGCGAGCTGCGCCGCGCGCCAGCGCCTCTCACCGGCGATCAGTTCGTAACGGTCGTCGCCGATCGGCCGCACCACCACCGGCTGCACCACGCCCTGGGCGCGGATCGAGTCGGCGAGATCCTCGAGCGTCTCGGTGCGCATGTCGCTGCGCGGCTGGTAGCGGCCGCGCTGGATCAGGTCGACCGGCAGGTTGCGCAACGACGCCTCACCGGACGCGTCGTGCGCGGCGGCCGGCGCCCGGGCAGCCGTCCCCTTGCCGCCACCGAGCAGCGCGTCCAGCCCGCGCCCGAGACCCCGTTTCTTCGCCGTCATGTTCGCCCTCCGTGGATGCTCAGGCCGGGACCGCGACCGGCGTCTCGCGCCGTTGGCGGCGCATCATCTCGCCGGCCAGCGCGAGGTAGGCCAGCGCGCCGCTCGAGGTCTTGTCGTGGTGCATCGCCGGCACGCCGTGGCTCGGCGCCTCGGCGAGGCGGATGTTGCGTGGGATCACCGTGCGGTAGACGCGCTCACCGAAATGCTCCTCGAGCTGGCGCGAGACGTCGTTCGCGAGGTTGTTGCGCGGGTCGAACATGGTCCGCAGCAGGCCCTCGAGCTGCAGCGACGGGTTGACCATCTCCTGGATCTGGCGAACGGTGTCGAGCAGCGACGAGAGCCCCTCCAGGGCGTAGTACTCGCACTGGATCGGCACGATCACGCCGTCGGCGGCGACCAGTGCGTTGAGCGTCAGCATGTTCAGCGACGGCGGGCAGTCGATCAGCAGGAAGTCGTACTCCGCCGCGATCGGCTCGAGCGCCCGTCGCAGGCGCTGCTCACGCGCCAGGGCCTGCATCAGCTCGACCTCGGCGGCGGTCAGATCGCCGTTGGCCGGCAACAGGTCGAAACCGTGCTCCGGGAGTGTGACGCGCGTCTCCACCGCGTCCGCCTCGCCGAGCAGCATCGAGCAGGTGCTGTGCTCGAGCGCCTGCTTGTCCACACCGCAGCCGGTCGTGGTGTTGCCCTGGGGATCGAGGTCGACGAGCAGCACGCGGCACTTCAGCGCCGCCAGCGAGGCGGCGAGGTTGACCGCGGTCGTCGTCTTGCCGACTCCGCCCTTCTGGTTGGCGATCGCGAGTGTCCTGCCCATCGGGATTCCTGCGCTGCCGGTGCTCACGGCGCACGGCGTGCCGTCGCGGGCACGAGACGCACCAGGTGGCGCGCGGCGTCGAGCCCGGGTACCGCCAGTGGCACCACGTCGCGCAGGGCGATGTCCGGGGGGAGGGCGGCGAGCTCGTCGTCGGGCCGCTGCCCCTTCATGGCCAGGATCACGCCGTCTGCGGCGACCAGGTGGCGGCAGGCGCCGAGCATATCAGATATGTTGGCGAAGGCACGCGTGATCACCGCGTCGTAGGGCCTTGCCGGCCGATGTGCCTCGGCGCGCGCATGCAGCGGGTGGGCGTTGTCGAGACCGAGCTCGATCACCGCCTGCTGCATGAAACGCACCCGCTTGGTGCTGGCGTCGAGCAGCGTCACGTCGAGCCCGGGCCTGGCCAGTGCCAGCGGAATGCCGGGCAGGCCCGCGCCGCTGCCCACGTCGACCAGGCGGCCGTCCGGCACCCACGGCAGCACCGCGAGGGCATCGAGCAGGTGGCGGGTGACGATCCCGTCCGGGTCGTCGACCGCGGTCAGGTTGTAGACCCGGTTCCAGCGCTGCAGCAGCCAGGCGTAGCGCAGCAGCCGCGCCTGACCCTCGTCGTCGAGTTCCAGCCCGAGGGCATCCAGCCCCGCGCGCAGCGCCGAGGCCGGCATCAGGCGGCTTGGCGACCCGCCTCGAACGCCTGCTCGTTGATCGGCACCGCCTCCGGCTTGCGCGCCCGGAAGCGCTCGAGGATGCGCTCGCGCAGGTGCTCGGCGGGAAACGGCAGGTGGTCGGCGATGGCGCCGAGCATCACGGTGTTCACCAGCCGCAGGTCGCCGAGAACGCGGGCGATCTCGCCGGCATCGAAGGCGTGCAGCTTGATGCCCGCCGCGCGCATCTTGCCCACCGGGTCGTCCGGGTACTCGAACAGGCCGACGCTGACCACCGGTGGCGCGAGCTGCAGCGTGTTGACCATCGCCACGCCCTCGGGGCGCAGGTAGTGGCACCAGCGCAGCGCCTCGGCCACTTCGAAGCCGACCATGATGTCGGCGGTGCCCGGGGCGATCGACGGCGACAGCACGCGCTCGCCGAAGCGCACGTGCGAGGTCACCATGCCACCGCGCTGCGCCATGCCGGCGACCTCGGTCTTCTTGACGTCGAAGCCCTCGGCCAGCGCCGCCTCCGCGAGGATCTCGGCGGCGGTCATGACCCCCTGCCCGCCGATGCCGACGACCAGGATGTTGGTGGTGTGCGACTCGCTCATCGCGTGCGCTCCGCGGCGGGCACGATCGCGTCGGGTGCGCAGGTGCTCAGGCACAGATTGCAGCCGGTGCAGGCGGCGGTCTCGATGGTCACGAACTTGAGTTCCTTCTCCTTGCCGCTGGGCTTGACCACCGTCTCGGTCCGCGTCACCGAGATCGCCGGGCAGCCGACGTCGAGGCAGTTGCTGCAGCCGGTGCACTTGTCGTCCTCGACCTTCAGCGCGACACGCCGCTCGAAGTGGTCGGTCAGCACGCAGGGCTGGTTGGTGATGATGATCGACGGCCCGTCCCGGCGCGTCTCTTCGCGCAGCAGCTTGAACAGCGTCGGCAGCTCGTAGGGGTCGACCAGGTGCACGCGCTCCTCGGGGATGCCGATCGCCATCGCGAGCCTGGAGAAATCGACGCGTGGCGCCTCGTTGCCGTAGAGGTCGCGACCGGTGCCAGGGTTCTCCTGGCCGCCGGTCATGCCGACGGTGCGGTTGTCGAGCAGCAGGATGGTGACGTTGCCGCGGTTGTAGGCGATGTCGAGCAGGCCCTGCATGCCCATGTGCATGAAGGTCGAGTCGCCGATCACCGCGACCATGCGCTTGTCGGCGTCGGCCGCGCCGCGGCCCTTGTCGGCGCCGAGGGCCATCGGCAGCGACGCGCCCATGCAGACCGTGCTGTCGAGAGCGTTCCACGGGTGGCCGGCGCCGAGCGTGTAGCAGCCGATGTCGCCGGTGATGATCAGCTTCTTCAGGCGCGACAGCGAGAAGTAGACCCCGAGATGCGGGCAGGCGACGCACAGCGTCGGCGGGCGCGGGAACACGCCGCTGGCGATCGGTGCCGGCTCGGCCGGGGCCGGCACCAGCTCGGCACCGGTCAACGGCGCCAGCGCCTGGTGCAGCACCTCGGGCGTCAGCTCGCCCAGGCGCGGCAACAGCTCCTTGCCGACCAGCGTGAGGCCGGCGGCGCGCAGCTCGAGCTCGACCAGTGGCTCACTCTCCTCGACCACGACCAGGGTCTCGACGCCGTTGGCGAAGTCACGGATCCGCTCGATCGGCAGCGGGCAGCTGAAGCCGAGCTTGAGCACCGGGGCCTCCGGGAACGCTTCACGCACGTGCAGGTAGGCCGGGCCGGAGGTGACGAAGCCGAGCCGGCGATCGGGACCGTCGTCGACGCAGTTCAGCTCGCTGGAGGCGGCCGCATCGCGCAGCCGGTTCTCGCGCTCGAGCATCAACGGGATGCGGTTGCGGGCATGCGCCGGGACCATCACCCAGCGCTGCGGATCCTTGGAGAAACCGGTCGGCTCGTGCGCCTCGCGCTCACCGGTGACGACCACGCCCTTGACGTGGCAGACGCGGCTGGTCAGGCGCACCAGCACCGGCACCTGGAACTGCTCGGAGAGCTCGAACGCGACCCGGGTCATCGCGTGCGCCTCCTGGGCGTCGGCCGGCTCGAGCATCGGCACGTGCGCGAAGCGACCCCAGTAACGCGAATCCTGCTCGTTCTGCGACGACGACATGCCGACGTCGTCGGCGACCGCGATCACCAGTCCGCCGGCGGCGCCGGTCAGGGTCAGGGTCATCAGCGCGTCGGAGGCGACGTTGAGTCCAACGTGCTTCATCGCGCACAGCGCGCGGCCGCCCATCATCGAGGCGCCGATGCAGACCTCGAGCGAGACCTTCTCGTTGACCGACCACTCGGCATAGAGGTCGGGATAGCCGGAGATCGCCTCGAGGATCTCGGTCGACGGCGTGCCGGGGTAGGCGGCGGCGACGCGCACGCCCGCCTCCCACGCCGCACGCGCGACGGCCTCGTTGCCTGACATCAGCTGCCGGCTCGCCGCCGGAATCGGTTGCACTGCGCTCAACGGGATACCCCTCCTGTCTGGTCGGCCGCGGTCTGCGCCGCGTGCGCCGGGAAAAAGGCCAATCAGATTATCATATTCGCGGCAGCAACCGGCTCAGCCACCCACCTGGCCGTCGGCGCTGTCCGCCGCCGGCCCGATGGCGTCGCTGCGCCGGAACACCGTCCCGGTAAACAGTCCGACCAGCGTGTCGTCACCACGCCGCACCTCGACCCGGTAGAGCCCGGTGCGTCCTCCCAGCGACTCCTCGCTGGCGGTCGCGGTCAGCGTGTCACCCGCCCGCGACGCGGCCGGGTAGCTCATCTGCGTCGACAGCGCGACCGCGGTGCGGCCGTGTGAGTTGGCGGCGATGGCGAAGGCGAAGTCGGCCAGCGTGAAGGTGGCCCCACCGTGGGTGGTGCCGACGCCGTTGTGCAGCGCCTCGGTGACCGGCATCTCGACCACGCAGCGGCCCGGCGCGACCGACACCAGGCGGATGCCCAGGCCGCGCGCGAAGCGATCCGCTTCGGCCATCCAGTGACCGACCGCCTCGGCCTGCGCCTGTGTCGTCTCGCCAACGCCCATGCCCGCTCCTCGTAGTAGCCGTCGTGGTCAGCCGGCCCGGCGCAGCTCGCCGTGGCGTTTCAGATGCACCAGCAGCAGCGACACCGCCGCCTGCGTGACCCCGGGGATGCGCGCGGCCTGGCCGAGCGTCGCGGGACGCTGCGCGGCGAGCTTCTGGCGCACCTCGTTGGAGAGCCCGCTGATGGTCGAGAAATCGAGCTCCTCGGGTAGCGCCAGCATCTCGTTGCGGCGGTTGCGCTCGACCTCCGCGTGCTGGCGATCGAGGTAACCGGCGTACGCCGCCTGGATTTCGACCTGCTCGGCGACCGCCGGATCAGCGACCGCCGGTCCGAGGCCCGGCAGCGCCACGAGGCCGGCGTAGTCGACCTCCGGACGGCGCAACAGGTCGCTGGCCCGGCAGTCGCGGGCCGGGGCACGGCCGAAGTGTGCGGCGAACGCCTGCGACGACGCAGTCCCGGGCACGACCGCCAGGCCCTCGAGGCGCCGCTGCTCGGCGTCGATGGCGTCGCGCTTGGCCACGAAGCGCGCCCAGCGCGCATCGTCGACCAGGCCGAGTTCACGACCGACCGGGGTCAGGCGCAGGTCCGCGTTGTCCTCGCGCAGCGACAGCCGGTACTCGGCGCGGCTGGTGAACATGCGGTACGGCTCGGTGGTGCCGTGGGTGATCAGGTCGTCGACCAGCACGCCGAGATAGGCCTCGTCGCGGCGCGGCCACCACGCCTCCTCGCCGGCCACCTGGCGCGCGGCGTTCAGGCCGGCCAGCAGGCCCTGCGCGGCGGCCTCCTCGTAGCCGGTGGTGCCGTTGATCTGGCCGGCCAGGAACAGGCCGCCGAGGGCACGGGTCTCGAGGCTCGGGCGCAGGTCGCGCGGGTCGAAGTAGTCGTACTCGATGGCGTAGCCGGGGCGGACGATGCGCGCCTGCTCGAAACCCGGGATCGAACGCACCAGGGCGTACTGCACGTCGAACGGCAGGCTGGTCGAGATGCCGTTGGGGTAGACCTCGACGGTGTCGAGCCCCTCCGGTTCGACGAAGATCTGGTGCGAGTCGCGCTCGGCGAAGCGCACGACCTTGTCCTCGATCGACGGACAGTAGCGCGGCCCGACCCCCTCGATGGCGCCGCTGAACAGCGGCGAACGGTCGAGTCCTGCACGGATGATGGCGTGGGTCTCGGGCGTGGTACGGGTGATGTGACAGGCGACCTGGCGCGGGTGATCGGCGGGGTCGCCGAGGAACGAGAACACCGGCAGCGGATCGTCGCCGTGCTGCACCTCGAGGCGTTCGAAGTCGACGGTGCGGCCGTCGAGCCGCGGCGGTGTGCCGGTCTTGAGCCGCCCGGTGCGCGGCAGCAGCTCGCGCAGGCGCACGGCCAGCGCCTGTGCCGGCGGGTCGCCGGCACGCCCGGCGGCGTAGTTGGCCGGGCCGACGTGCACGCGGCCGGCGAGGAAGGTGCCGACCGTCAGCACCACGCTCGGCGCGCGAAACACCAGCCCCATCTGCGTCACGACCCCGGCCACCCGCTCGCCCTCGACAAGCAGGTCGTCGACCGCCTGCTGGAACAGGGTCAGGCCCGGCTGGCGCTCTAGCAGTGCCCGGATCGCCTGGCGATACAGCACGCGGTCCGCCTGCCCGCGTGTCGCGCGCACCGCGGGGCCCTTGCTGGCGTTGAGCACGCGGAAGTGGATGCCGGCACGGTCCGCGGCGCAGCCCATCGCGCCACCGAGGGCGTCGATCTCGCGCACCAGGTGGCCCTTGCCGATGCCGCCGATGGCCGGGTTGCAGCTCATCTGGCCGAGCGCCTCGAGGCTGTGCGTGAGCAGCAGCGTGCGCGCCCCGGCACGGGCCGCGGCCAGCGCCGCCTCGGTGCCGGCGTGGCCGCCACCGACGACGATCACGTCGAAGCGCTCGGGATGCTCGATCACTTTGCTGGAACTCCCACAATCGGGCCGGGAATTGTACCGCGTGGCGCCGTGTGCGGCCATCGACCGGAGTCGAAAAGGCTTGTGGATGAGCAGCCTAGCGTCACGTCGACGCAACCGGCCGATTCCTTGACCTGCGCCGGTCGAGTCGGCGCGCACCATCGCCTATCATGGGCTCCCGTCGCCGGCCCGACCGGGTGGAGCGCAGGAATTGAGCACCGAGCTAAGCCAACTCGCCGGCTGCCTCGACGTCGCGACCTGGGACCGGCTGGGCACCGGTCACCTCCCGGGCCTGATCGGCATGCGCATCGTCGCGGTCGCGCCCGAGCGGCTCGTCAGCCGCCTCGCGGTGCGCACCGAGCTGATGGCGCCGAACGGTTTCCTGCACGCCGCCACCATCGTCGCGCTCGCCGACACCACCTGCGGCTACGCCACGGTGGTCAACCTGCCGCAGGGGGCCGCCGGTTTCACCACCGTCGAGCTCAAGAGCAACTTCTTCGGCACCGCGCGCGACGGCGCCATCGACTGCGTTGCCACGCCGCTGCACCGCGGCCGTACGACCCAGGTCTGGGATGCCGAGGTCACGCGCGCCGCCGACGGCCGGCCGCTCGCCTCCTTTCGCTGCACGCAGATGATCCTCGCGAGCGCCTGAGGAGCACGATGCACAACGCCCCGTTCTACGCCGCCGCCGAGCAGAACCGCGAGCCGATCCTCGCGGTGCTCGCCGAACTCTTCGACCGGCCGGGGCTGGTGCTGGAGCTCGGCAGTGGCAGCGGTCAGCACGCGGTCCATTTCGCCGCACACCTGCCGCACCTGACCTGGCAGCCGACCGACCTGCCGGAGCAGCTGCCGGGCATCGCCCGCTGGCGCGAGATCGCCGCGCTCGAGAACGTGCGCGCGCCGCTGGCCCTGGACCTCGGAAACCCGGACTGGCCGGTCGCCACCTGCGACGAGGCCTACTCCGCCAACACCGCCCATGTGCTGCCGTGGCGGCTGGTCGCGGCGATGCTCGCCGGGGTCGCAGCGCGCCTGCGTCCGGGCGGGCGCTTCTGCCTCTACGGCCCGTTCCGCTACGGCGACCG
>CBDTVS010000015.1:0-12682 GCA_965364245.1 uncultured Gammaproteobacteria bacterium
CCACCTCGGCCATCGTCTCGGGAGCCATTTCGAACTGGATGCCGAGCTGTTCGCCGGTACGCCAGACCGCGATCGCCGGGAAGGAGCCGAAGCGATCGATCTCGAGCACGACGTCGTCATGCACGGGACGGGGGACCTCGGGCTCGAGCCTCAAGCGGGCGCCACCGGCCGAGATGTTGACCACGTGGCAGATGCAGGCCGTCTCGCCGTGGTGCAGCTGCGCCCGGAGCTCGAGGTCCTTGCGGTCATGGCGCCTGGGTGCGTGGCTCACTGTATCGGCCTCACTTGCTGGTCATGACCCAGACCCCGCGCCATTCGCCCTCGGGCGGATGCGCCATGAGGGTCTCGCAGCGATCGATGTAGATCTGCGACAGGCGGTCCCCCGGATTGAGTTCGAGTGCCGTCTGGAAACACCTGACGGCCCCGGTCCAGTCACCATTGCGGTACGCCTCCCGGCCCTCGCCGAAATGACCCACCACCTCCATCAGGTGCGGGAAGCTCTGCTTGTCGTGGTAGTCGAGCACCTCGTGGATGCGCACCGGCTCGGTCTTGCCCTTGACCACCACGTCGTCGATGTCACGGATGCGGTAGGTGCCCTGCAGCTTCTGGTAGGTGTGGTCGCTGACCAGGATATGGGCACTGTACTGTTTGCACGCCGACTCGAGGCGCGACGCAAGGTTCACGCCGTCGCCGATCATGGTGTAGTCCATGCGCTTGGGCGAACCGATGTTGCCCGAGACCACGGTGTCGGTGTTGAGTCCGATGCCGATGTCGATCGGCTGCAGGCCGTGCCCCTGGCGTACCCGGTTGAGTTCGCCGAGTGCGTTGAGCATGGCGATCGCGGCGCGCAGCGCGCGGTCCTCGTCGTCCTCGTGGGCGACCGGAATGCCGAAACCGGCCATGATCGCGTCGCCGATGAACTTGTCGAGCATGCCGCCCTGCTGCTGAATGCAGTCGACCATCTCGGTGAAGTACTCGTTGAGCAGGCTGACGGTACCCTGCGCGCCGAGTTCCTCGGTCAGCGTCGTGAAACCACGGATGTCCGAGAAGAGCACCGTCGCGACCGTGCTGCGGCCACCCAGGAACTCCTCGCCCTCGCCAAGCAGCTGGTCGGCGAGACCCGGGTCCATGTAGCGCGACATGGTCGACTTCATGCGCTTCTCGCCGGTGATGTCCTCGAGCAGGATCATGGTGCCGAGGGCGCTGTCGTCCTTGCCGAGCAGCGGCTGGACGGTGGCGT
The DNA here is from genome assembly GCA_965364245.1 of uncultured Gammaproteobacteria bacterium. Taxonomy (GTDB): domain Bacteria; phylum Pseudomonadota; class Gammaproteobacteria; order QNFN01; family QNFN01; genus QNFN01. Next base: position 1,241 of record CBDTVS010000015.1, read on the forward strand.
TGACCGAGACCACCCGCTCCCCGCTCGCCAGCTCGGCATCCACCACGGTCTCCGTCTCGTGGCTCGCCTGCACGCGCCGGATACGCTCAGCGAGCCAGGCGCTCGGGCCGGTGAAGAACGTCTCGGCGGGCTGCTTGAGGCACGCGGCCTCGTCGACCGACAGGATCCCAAGCCCGGCGCTGTTGCAGGTCACGATGCGTCCCTCCTCGTCGAGGGTAAGCACGCCGTTGGTCATGCTCTGCAGCATGCTCTCGTTGTAGTTCTTCATGCTCTGCACGTCGTCGAACAGCTTGGCGTTCTCGAGCGAGATCGCGACCTGGGCCGTGAACGCGCGCAGCCTCGATTCGTCCTCGTCGGTGAACGGACCGCCATGCTTGTTCAGCACCTGCGTGACGCCGATCACCTTGCCGTCCTTGTTGACCACCGGCGTGCACAGGATCGAGCGGGTGAAGAACCCGGTCTGCTTGTCGAACGCCGGGTTGAAACGCAGGTCGGCGTAGGCGTGCGGGATGTTGACCGACTGCCCCGAGGTAAACACCGTGCCGGCGATGCCGAGGTGGTTCGGAAAACGGATCTCGGTGGCACCGATCCCCTCACCGACCAGCGACCAGAGCTCGTCGCTCTTCTCGTCGTTGAGGAACAGCGTCGAACGCTCGGCATGGAGCATGCGGGTCGCCTCGCTCATGACCTTGCGCAGCAGGGTTCCCAGTTCGATCTCCGAGGTGATGTCGGCGACGACGTCGAGGAACTCCAGCTCCTGCTTGCGCGAGACCTGCATCCGCTCGATGTACTCGGCGCTCTGCAGGATGATCGAGGCCTGGGTGGTGATCGCCTCGAGCAGGGCCTGGTCCGCCTCGCTGAAGCCGCCCTCCTTCTTGTTCAAGACCTGGGCGACGCCGATCACCTCGTTCTTGACCGTACGGATCGGCACGCACAGCACGCTGCGGGTGGTGAATCCGGTCTGCTGATCGATCTCGCGGTTGAAGCGCTCATCGCCGTAGACGTCATCGACCCGGAGCGGTTCTTCGTGCCGGAACACGTGACCGGCGATCCCCTGGCCGTTCGGGAATCGGATGCGACGCCGGAAATTGCCCTTGGCGATCACCGAGAACAGCTCGTCGGTCGTGGGATCGTTGAGAAACAGCGAGCCGCGCTCGGCATCGAGCTCGACCGTCGCCATCTCCACCAGGGCCTCGAGGATGTCGTCGAGCGAGTCGATCGCCGCAAGGCGCCGGGAGACACCGAGCAGGACCTCGGCCTCGTGGAGCTTGCTGGTGAGCGAGGGTTTCTTCGCCTTGGTCACGCGTCCACACCCAACGTCTCGAGCTGCGTTCGCAGCGCCGCGATCGTCTCCTGCAGCTGCCTCAGCTCCTGGCGATGCAGTCGTTGCGCCTCGTCCAGCCGCGCCTGCCACGCCGCATCCTGCCCCTGCAACTCGTCGCGCAGCGAGACGATGGTGTTCTGCAGCTGTTTCATCTCGTCGAGGTGCAGGGTGACCGCCTCCTGCGCCTGTCGCTCGCTATCGAGGCGCTGCTGTTCCAGTGCCCCGCGCAGCGCCGTCACGGTCTCCTCGAGCTGCCGCACCTGCACCAGGTGCTCGGTAACCGCGTTCTGCACCGCCTCGCTGCGAACAAAACGCTCGCGTTCGAGCTCGTCGCGCATCGCCTGGACGGTCTGCCGCAGGTGGGCGTTCTCGGACGGCAGATCGCTGTCGGCCTGCCTGCGCCCCGCCCTGTCTCTCAGCTGCGTCAAGACATTCATCCCCTCGTCCCTTCCTGCGACCGATACTAGTCGCTCGATCTGGGGATGACCACGGCAATACAGGGGTCGAAACGTTTCGCGACCCGCTGGATGCACGCCATCGGACCGGACTGGCCAGGAACAGGATTACTCCTCCCGGGAGTGCTTCCGGAGCCACTCGCTGGCGTATTCTTTCGCCATCGCTTGATCGGATAGCGCGTCATCAGCGCCGGCCTGATGGACCGCCGCCGCGTGCATCTCGGGCGTGAGGCCGACCTGCTGCTCGAGCAGCTTCGCGGCCTCCGCGCGGATGGCCGGGTCGGCGTATGCGGCCTCGACCACGCTGGGGCTGACGTTGCAACGCTCCGCGGCCCGGTTGATCGCGGCATCGAGGCCTGTCGCAGAAGGCGCATCCTTCGCTGCCACGCTGTTCGTGGCATGCGTATCAGTGTCCAGCTCGAGGAGCGTTCTGAATGCGTAGACGACCTGCCGCGGTCTCGAGGCGTCAGCCCGGGATGCAGGCTCCGCCGCCTCGAAGCCCAGGACCTGGTCGGGTTCCATGCCGTCGAGAATGTCCTGCAGCAGCTGGTTGGCCTGCTGCACGTCCGGCGGCTCGAGGTCGGCATGCACGAGGTGATCGAGGTAGGCGTCGAGCAGCGCCCGGTAGTAGGGCTCGAGGCGCTCGCCCGCTTCACGCGGTTGCCATCCGAACAGGATGTTGGGACGCGCACCACTTGCCAGTTGCTCGAAGATCAGCGAGAGGAACGGCGCCGCCTCGAAGGTCACCGCCGACCGCTTGAGGTGCGTATCTAAGCGCCTGAACAGCGCGACGTGAGCTTCGGGGATCGAGCCCCTGGGTATCTCGCCTGGTTTCATCCTGCTGTGTGAGCGCAAAACGGCGGCTGGCCGTTCCCGCTTCCAGTCCGACACGACATCCATGCTACACGAAGGGGCGTAACAGGTTGCCATGCCCGGGGTGTGTAGCAACCGGGCGGCAGTTCAAGGCAGCTTGCCGTGCCATGTCGGGGCGCTGGTGGCATGATGCCCGTAGCGTAAGGTTCTGGATTACGCCACGCACCCGCCTGAGGGGCCGTGGCGTCCTGGCTGGAGGGCTCACCATGCAGGATGACGACGACTACGATGCCACCCAGGTCATCGGCTCGTTCAACGCACCCAAGATCAGCGTTCCAGACGCGACGCCGACACGCATCGGGCGCTACGAACTGCTCGATCTGCTCGGCAAGGGCAGCATGGGCACGGTCTACGCCGCCAACGACCCGTTCTCCCAGCTCAAGGTGGCGATCAAGGTCGCCAACCCGGGGCTGATCGATGACACGCCCCAGGGCCAGCAGATGCGCAAGCTGTTCTTCAACGAGGCGCACGCGGCCGGCTCGTTGAATCACCCGAACATCATGAAGATCTTCGATGCCGGGGTCGAGGATGGCACCTGCTACATCGCGATGGAGTTCCTGCCCGACGTCACGACGCTCGCCGAGCACACCAAGCCCGAGAAACTCCTGGACATCAAGGACGCGGCGAAGATCATCTACCGGCTGGCCAACGCCCTCGACTACGCCCACTCGAAAGGCATCGTGCACCGCGACATCAAGCCGAACAACATCCTGTTCACGCGCGACGGCGTGCTGAAAGTGGCCGACTTCAGCATCGCCCTGGTGCTTGCCCACGAGGCCGAGGAGACGCAGTTCTCCGGGATGATGGGCACGCCGCTCTACATGGCCCCCGAGCAGACGCGGGACGAGCCGGTCACTGCGCAGGCCGACATCTTCGCCCTGGGCATCGTCTTCTACCAGTTGCTCACCGGACGCCATCCGTTCGCCGCGAAGTCGATGGACAAGGTGATGTGGAACATCTCGTATCACGAACCGCCACCGCCCAGCGATCTGCGCTTCAGCTGCCCTGCCGAGCTCGATTACATCGTCAGGCGGATGTTGAGCAAGGAGACCGGCAAACGCTACCGGCGCGGTCTCGAGGCCGCCGCCGAACTGAGCCTGCTGTTCGAGGAACTCGAGTCGATCAAGCACGAGGTCGATTTCGCCGAGAAATTCGCCGAACTCAAGAATTACGAGTTCTTCGCCGAGTTCTCCACGGCCGAGATCTGGGAACTGCTACGCGCCGGCGACTGGCGTACCTTCAAGCCCGGAGAGCAGATCATCACCGAGGGCGAACGGGGCAACTCGGTGTTCATCATCGTCTCCGGCTTCGCGACCGTCTCCAAGGAAGGACGCGAGCTGGTCGACGGCATAGGCCCTGGCGAATGCCTAGGCGAACTTGCCTATATCGCCGAGGTCGAACGCTCGGCCACCGTCACGGCGAAGACCGAGCTGGCCGCGATGGAACTCAACGACAGCGCGCTGCGCACCACCGAGGGCACGACCCAGGCGCGTTTCCTGAACGCCTTCGTCAAGGTGCTCGCCAGGCGCGTGGTCAGAATGACCGACTACGTGATCGATCTGAAAGCCTTGCCCAACCCGGGGAGCTGAGCCGCCAGACGAAGTTCTCGCCGCACCCTACCCTGGTGATGAACACCGGGGCTCCTGCCTCGAGTTGCGCCTGCCCGCATCCACTCGACGTAGCCCAGAAAGCGACTAACATGACACTAAGCGTCATGGAGGATCGCAAGCATGGGCCGCAAATCGCCTAAAATCAGGAAGATGGAATCCGGGCTCGCGGTTTCGGACAACACGATACCCAGCCCGCTCGCCGATCCCAAGGTCAGCAAAAAGAAACGCAATGCCTTCTACGAGAAGGCGTTGCAGCGCCTGCACGTCGACCTGATCAAGCTGCAGGAACACATCAAGTCCGAAGGCAGCAAGGTCGTCGTGATCTTCGAGGGGCGCGATGCCGCAGGCAAGGGCGGCGTCATCAAGCGGATCACGGAGCCCCTCAATCCACGTAACTGCCGGGTGGTCGCACTCGGCACGCCCACCGAGCGCCAGAAAAGCCAGTGGTATTTTCAGCGCTACGTCGCCGAACTTCCCGCCGCGGGAGAAATGGTGCTGTTCGACCGCTCCTGGTACAACCGGGCCGGCGTGGAGCGGGTCATGGGGTTCTGCAGCGACGACGAGTACTGGGATTTCCTGCGCACCGTCTCGGAATTCGAGCGCATGCTCGTTCGCTCCGGCATCCAGCTCATCAAGTACTGGTTCTCGGTATCCGACGAGGTCCAGGAAGAGCGCTTCATGGGGCGCGTGGAAGACCCCACCAAGCGCTGGAAACTCTCCCCGATGGATCTCGAATCACGCAACAAGTGGCAGCAGTACTCCCAGGCCAAGGATCGCATGCTCGTGCACACGGACATCGAACAGGCGCGCTGGTACGTGGTGAACTCGGATGTCAAGAAACGGGCACGGCTGAACTGCATTGCCCATCTGCTCTCGGTGATCCCACACAAAGCAGCGATCCCCGAGAAGATCAAGCTGCCCAAGCGGGCGCCGGAAATGCGTGGTGACGACTACGTGCGCCCACCACTGTCGGTGCAGAATTTCGTGCCCGAGATCTACTAGGAGAACACGAATGAATGCTCAACCCGTCATGTTCAACGTGTCCATCGAGGGTTTGCGGGCCAGCATGCGCAGTGTCAAACCAGGCAAGCGCGGTTACGACAAGGCACGCAAGAACGCCATCCTGCGCGAACGCGATGCCATCGCCCTGTTCAACCAGCTCGCAACGCAGGGCAAGACCCTCGATGGCGTCTACAGCTTCCAGTCACTGGACATCGCCAAGACCTTCGCATTGATGCATCTGAAATCACTCGAGCACCAGATCGCCGGCAACCTGGACAAAGTCCAGGTCTTCCACGGGTGAGCGTTACTTTCGCCATCCCGCTTCGACCAACTGCTTAGGTTTCGACCGATTCAGAGCCCGGCACAGGGCATGGCGGCGCATGACATTTCGCCGATGATCCCGTAGGCCAACCCGGCCTCAGGCAGTCACGTCGATCAACGATCGCTGGAGCAAGGCGCCGCTGAAATCATTCCGCAAGGAATTCACCGGCGAGGCGTTTTGCCGTACCGAAATCGGGCTTACCGCTGCCGAGCACGGGCACGGCGTCCACAACGAACACCTGGGCCGGAATCGTGAGTGGATTGGCGCCTTCCGCCAGCAGCCCCTCTCGCAACTCCTTGCCTGACGTCTCAAACGTCGTAAGAAGAACGATCTGCTCGCCCTTCTGCCCATCGGGAAGACTCACCGCGACGAGATCGGCCTCGTCTCCAAGGACACTGCGCGCCTGCTGCTCGACGACGCCGAGGCTCACCATTTCGCCCCCGATCTTGGCGAAGCGTGAGTAGCGATCGACGATGGTCAGGAACCCGTCCTCGTCGAGATGCCCCTTGTCGCCGGTCTTGTACCAGCGCTGACCGTCGAGGTCTGCGATGGCCTCCGAGGTGCGCGCCGGGTCGTCGAGATAGCCTTTCATGACCTGGACGCCACCGATCAGGATCAGGCCATCCTCGCCACTGCCAAGGGTGGCCAGTGTTGCGGGATCAACGATGCGGAAGGACGTCCCTGGCAGCGGCATACCCACGGTGCCGGACTTGCCGCCGACCTGAACCTTCCAGAAGGTGCTGTCGAGGCGGTCTGGCAGGTTCACGCTGGCGACGGGCGTGGTCTCGGTGGTGCCATACCCTTCGTAGATCGGCTTGCCGTACTTCAGCGTAAATGCCTCGCGGACTTCCGGTGCGAGGCGTTCGGCACCTGCGACCACGATACGCAACGAATCGAGCATCAGGGGATGCACGCGCTTGTTGCGAGTGTAGAGGCGCAGGAACGTCGAAGTGCCGCACAGGACGGTCGCCTGATGCCGCGCAATCGCCTTGGCGACATTGAGGGTGTCGGTGGGATCCGGGTGACAGACCATCGGAATCCCTTCAACGAGCGGCATGAAGGTGGTCACCGTCAGACCAAAGGCGTGGAACAGGGGCAAGGTGGCCATGATGCGGTCGTCCGGCTGGACGTCGAGCACGTCGAACACCTGGGAGAGGTTGGCCATGATGTTGGTGTGGCTCAACTCGACGCCCTTTGGCTGACCCTCGCTCCCGCTCGAGAACAGGATCGCCGCGGTATCCGATGTGGTCCTGCGGGCGACGTATGCCAGCTTCAGCAGGCTCGTGGGCAAGGACACGACCGCGGCGAGCGTGAGCAGGTTGCCGACCTGTCCCATCCCGGCGACCAGGTCTTCAAGGCAGAGGACATTGGCTGACGAGAAAGGACCGTCGGTGTCGACACCTTTCTTTTGCAGCTTGGTCATGAAACGGCGCGAGGTATAGACAGTGGCGATGCGCGCCTTGCCAAGCGCGCTTTTCAGTGCCTCTGGCGAACTGGTGAAGTTAAGGTTGACGACCGTCTTGCCGGCCACCAGCGCCGCCATGTTGACGATGGCGCCAGCGCTGCTCGCCGGCAGCATGATGCCAACGTTCTGCTCCGGGCACTGCTTGCGGATCATGCGCGACAGGCGCAGCACGGCCGTCGCGAATCGATGGCCACTCAGCGGCTTGCCGATCGAATCGGCGACCATGCCGGAGCTGCCCATGCGCTTTGCCGAAGCGAGCCATGCGTTGGGTATCGTCGGCAGCGTCAGAACATGGGCCTGCCATGCACTTACCGAGAGTTCGCTGACCGCCTGCTTGACCTCCGGGGCCTTTGCATCGATCGCCAGCGTGTCGCCGAACGCGACGACGACATCGCGCACGATCCCACCTCGCCGGTTCGTCTTGAGAGCCTCACCGGCACGTGAGAAGCGGCTGCCCCACAGCCCGCGGAGGTAGAACGGCAGGATGACCGCGTCGGCCTCGCTGGCCGCACGCTCGAATCCACTACGGAACGTCCCCAGTTGGCCATTGCGACTGATCGCCCCTTCGGGAAACAGGCATACGACCTCGCCGCTGTTGAGCGACTCGGTCACCTTGGTGAGGGCGTCGCGGCTGCTGCCGCTCGAGATCGGAATGACACCGAAGAGATCGAGGAAACGACGCAGGTACCAGCGTTCGTAGATGCTGCGTTCCATGACGAAACGGACCGGACGCGGCGATGCCATCTGCAACATCGCCCAGTCAAGCCAGCTGATGTGGTTGCCCAGCATCAGCACCCCGCCCTGGGACGGCATCTGCTCCAGCCCCTGGACACTCAGCCGGTAGCGCATGGCCACGATGCGCGAGATCAGCAGGCGCACCAGCGACTGGGGCAGCTTGTAGAGGGTATAGACGCTCCCGATCAACGCGACGACGGCCAGTGCGCCGACCATGCCGCTGGCCGGTACGAACCTGATCGCGGCGACCACGGTCAGCCCGAGAAAGGCCAGCATCGCGACGTTCTGCACCAGGTTGTTGGCGGCGAGCACCCTGCCCAGCTGCGCTTCTCCGGCATGGAACTGGATGAGCGCGTTGAGCGGCACGATCAGGAAGCCACCGAGCACACCGAGCCCGAGGAAATTGAGGGCGTGGGCCGTGACCGAATCCAGGCCGGGCAGGATGCTCAATGCCAGGCAGATGCCGATCGCAGCGATCGGGATCAGACCCGTCTCGATGTAGGCGCGGGACATCCGGCTGGCCATCAGGGAGCCGAGGATGATGCCGATACCCGAGCAGGCGAGCAGACCCTGGATGATGACCGTGTTGTCGATGGCCATCGTCTCCTTGGCGAATGACGGGAACACCGCCAGAACCACCTGGGAGATCGCCCAGAACAGCGCGAGACCGATGACCGACAGGCGGATCACCGGACGCTCCAACGCAGCTCGCATGTTGACGCGCAACGAGCGCGTGGTGACGTAAGCCTGCCAGTCGAAAAGCTGATCCGCTTCGGTCTTGCGCATATTCGGCAGTCGGTAGGTGAATGCCACCTCGATAAGGCTGCCGATCACCAACCACCAGCCGAGCGGTGCAATGTACGGAATCAGGTCATGCGCATCGACGTAGGTCTTGCCGGCGAGGCTCTGCTCGAAAAGGATCGAGAAGAAGAAGATGCCGCCCAGGATGGCGGTCGTGGTCGTGGCCTGTACCACGCCGTTGGCGCCGGCAAGGCGTTCCTTACCCACGATTTCACGGATGTAGCCGTACTTGGCCGGCGACAGGATGGCGCTCTGCACTGCGAGCAGAAAGGTCATCGCAAAGGCGACCCAGAACCATCCCTGGTAGTAGCTAAACGTGATCATCAGCGTGAGGCCCACGGCGGCCCAGGCGCTGAAGCGCATCACTTTATTCTTCGGGTACTTGTCCGCCAGGAATCCCGAGGGCGTGAACAGCAGCACGAACGGGATCAGGATCAATGCATTGACGATGGCGGTCAGGATGATCTGCGTCTCGCCTTCATAGACCTTGAACAGCGTGTTCTGAATGACGATCTTGTGGCCAAGATCGACGAAGGCATTCAGGAAAATGGCCGCCACGTAGGCGATAAATCCGGTGATGCGAAAGATTGAGTTCATCGTGACTCCTGCGCTGTGCGTTGCGCCCAAGTAATGCGCATTGAAGGCGGCTTGCGGCTGGAGTGGATCAGCGGGCCTGGATACGTACAACCGTCATCATATGGCTAAGCGGGACGCCTGGAGGCCATCGAGACGATTCACCAGGACCATCGACTCTGACGAAACGACCGGGAGTCGTTCTGAACGATCATCCGTAAACGAAAAACCGGCTGACGTCGGAAACGTCAACCGGTTGGTCGTACTACGCAAAGAGTTGGTCGGGGCGAGAGGATTTGAACCTCCGACCACTTGTCCCCCAGACAAGTGCGCTACCAGGCTGCGCCACGCCCCGTGTGCTTGATGTGTCGGTCGAAACCGGACCGGCATTCTAACCGATCCGTGGGCCACGAACAGCGGTTCAGTGGCGGAGGATACGCAGGATTTCCTCGAGTTCGCTGCGCACCATGCGGATGAGTTGCTGACTCTGGTTCGAGTCTTCCTTGGCCTGGCCGCCCTCGAGGTACTGACGGGCGCCGCCAATGGTGTAGCCCTGCTCGTAGAGCAGGCTGCGGATCTGGCGGATCATCATCACGTCGTGGCGCTGGTAGTAGCGGCGGTTGCCGCGGCGCTTGACGGGTTTTAGCTGTGGGAACTCCTGCTCCCAGTAGCGCAGCACGTGCGGCTTGACGTCGCAGAGTTCACCGACCTCGCCGATGGTGAAGTAGCGCTTCGCCGGGATCGGCGGCAGTTCGGCGTTATTGCTCGTCTCGAGCATAGCTCGGCTCCACCATGGTCTTGAGCTTCTGACCGGGGCGGAAGGTGACGACGCGTCGTGCGGTGATCGGGATCTCCTCGCCGGTCTTCGGGTTGCGGCCCGGACGCTCGCGCTTCTCGCGCAGGTCGAAGTTGCCGAAACCCGAGAGCTTGACCTGGTTGCCAGCCTCCAGGCTGGCACGGATCTCCTCGAAGAACTGCTCGACGAGCTCCTTCGCCTCCCGCTTGTTGAGTCCGAGCACCTCGAACAGCTGCTCGGCCATGTCTGCCTTGGTCAGTGCCATAAGTCTTGTTCTACTCCCTGAGGTCCGCTCCGAGCTCATCACGCAGTCGCTGGACCACGTCGTCGACGATCCTGTCGACTTCGTCGTCCTTAAGAGTGCGCGATGGATGCTGCAAGGTCAAGCCCAAAGCCAAACTTTTTCTGTTTGAATCAACGCCTTTGCCAACGTACATGTCAAACAACTGTAAATCGATGAGCAACAGCCCGGCCGCCTCGCGCACGGTCTGGCAGAGGTGGCCTGCGGGTAGCGATGCGTCAACGACCACGGCCAGATCGCGGCGGATGGCCGGGAACCTGGAAAGCGCGGTGTAATCCGGAGCCGGGCCCTGTCCCAGGGCCTCCAGGCTCAGCTCGAAGAGCTGGATCCTCCCCTTGAGCCCCATGGTTTGTGCGATCTGCGGGCTGAGGCTGCCGAGCCACCCGATCTCCTTGTCGCCGCAGGTGATGCGGGCTGACTGGCCGGGGTGCAGTGCAGGTCGCTTGTCCGGTTCAAAGATAAAGTCACGGCCCGGCCCCGTCAATGCGAGTAGCGCCTCGACATCGGCCTTGACGTCGAAGAAGTCCAGCTCGCGCCGTGGTTCGCCCCACTGCTCGGGGTCGGCGGTACCACAGGCGACCCCGGCGACCATCGGCTCCTGGACGATGCCCTCCTCGCTCTGCAGGAAACGCAGGCCGGTCTCGAACAGTCGCACGCGTGGCTGCTGACGACGCTGGTTGTGGCCGACCGCGGCGAGCAGGCCGGTCCAGAGCGTGGTGCGCATCACCGCCATGTCGCTGGAAATCGGGTTGGCGAGTGAAATGGGCGCATGCGCCGGGTCGAGCACCCCCTGGCTGCCCGGATCGACGAAACTGAAGGTGATCGCCTCCTGGTAGCCGCGCTCGACCAGCGTCCCGGCCGCACGTAGCGCATCTGCGCGCCGCTCGGGTTCGGGCAGGATGGTCATCGCGCCGTGCGGACGGCTCGCCGGCACGTTGTCGTAGCCGTGGATGCGCGCGAGTTCCTCGATCAGGTCGGCCTCGATGGCGATGTCGAAGCGGTAGCTCGGCGCGCGCACCTGCCACCCCTCGTCGATGGCGCTCAACTGCATGCCGAGCCGGACCAGGATCTCCTCGACGTCGGCGTCGGGGATGGCGATCCCGAGCAGTTGTTCGATGCGCGCACGCCGCAGCGGCACCGTGGCGGGCTGAGGCAGGTGCGCATCGAACAACTGCTCGGGATCGC
>CBDTVS010000016.1:0-12551 GCA_965364245.1 uncultured Gammaproteobacteria bacterium
TGCGACTCGCCGGTGGCTTCGACGCGCCCGCCACGGCCCCGGTCACTGGATCGCGCATGGGTGGGGGACTCGAGGCCCTCGACGTCCACGTCGAGGTCAGGCAGGCTCAGCAGCAGAGCATTCAGTGAGGGCGCGTCCATGACCTACTGCGTCGGCCTGCGGATCGACCGCGGCCTGGTGTTCGCGTCGGACACGCGCACCAACGCCGGCGTCGACAACGTCGCGGTGTTCCGCAAGATGCACGTCTGGGAGAAACCGGGCGACCGGGTTCTGGTAATCATGACCGCCGGGAACCTCGCCGTGACCCAGGCGGTGATCACGCTGCTCAACGAGGCGATCGATCGCGAACCCGAGACCGGCCAGCCCTCGCTGGCCAGCGCGACGACGATGTTCCAGGCCGCGCGCCTGGTCGGCGATGCGGTGCGCGAGGTCAAGCGGGTCGACGGCCCGTCACTCGAGGCGGCCAGCGCCTTCTCGGTCTCGATGATCCTGGGTGGACAGATCTACGGCGAGCCGCCGCGGCTGTTCCAGATCTACGCCGAGGGCAACTTCATCGAGGCGGCCAAGGACACGCCCTATTTCCAGATCGGCGAGCACAAGTACGGCAAGCCGATCCTCGATCGCGTCACGCGCTCCGACATGCGCATGGCCGACGCGGCAAAGATGATGCTGCTCTCGTTCGATTCGACGATCCGCTCCAACCTGTCGGTCGGCATGCCGATCGACCTGCTGATCTACCGCACCGACACGCTGCGGGTCGGCGAGGAGCGGCGCATCGCCGCCGACGACCCCTACTACCATCAGCTCTCGCGCAGCTGGTCCGAGGCGTTGCGCGACGCCTTCGATCACGTCGATGAGTACGATGACACCACCGAGGAGCCGCCGTCTGACGAGCCGTGGCCGGTCACGCCCGCGGAGGCCGGCTGAGCGAACCCTGCTGTTCCGCGTGAGGGGTAGGGCGGGTCAGTAACCGCCCTTGCGTCGGCTCTCGGGCAGCCCGGCGATCTTGCCACCCTGTTTGCTCGGCATCTTCGGGAACAGGTCGTAGAGGTCCTTGCTCGAGATGCGCGCGCCCCAGCGCTCGCCCATCGCCTTGAGGATGGTGCGCTCGTTGGGCTGATTGTTGCCGTTGTCGAACCACTCCTCGCGCAGGTAGTTCAGGACATCCAGGTGCTTGTCGGTGAGCTCGATCTCCTCGTCGGCGGCGATCAGCCGCGCGAGATCCTCGCTCCAGTCGTTGGGATCGGTCAGGTAGCCGTTGGCGTCGGCCTCGATGGTCTTGCCGTTGAGTTCGTAGGGCATGAATCCTGCTCCTCCGTGGTGATACGTGCCGTCAACCACCCAGAGTCTATGAACTGGGAGCTGATTTGACCCTATCCCGATGGGAAGGGCTTAGGTCGCCCCTGGATCGCCGATCCGTGACCAGACCCAGCGCAGGCGGCTGAAATCGCGGATGCCCGGCAGCTGTACCGGCACCACCGGCTCCGGGTGGGGGTTGCTGATCCGGGCGACGCGGAAATTGAACACGTAGTGTGGTTCGAGGCCCATCCGAAGGTCGCTGATCACGACCCCGTTGTCCACTTCGCGAACCCGGTAGAAGCCCCGGGTGAACCACTGCAGACGGTTGACCGTCCAGTCGGTTTCGAGCCCCCGCAGCAGCGCGCTGTCGCTCGCATGGGCGGTGAAGCGCAACGGTGCGTCACCGTCGAGCATCGAGCGGAAACCCTCGAGGTAGCCAGCGTCGGTCATCACCAGGACGCGCCACAACAGCGAGTTGAAGGGTGCCGGGGTGGTCAGCAGAGGCGCGCCCTCGAGATCCAGCTCCGCCAGGGCCTCGCGCGCGGTGCGCTCGACCTCGAGCTTCGCGGCGACGGTCCAGGCGAGGTAGAGGGCGCTCAGCATCAGCCCGGCACGGTTCAGGCGGCGGGCCTTCGCGGGGTTGCCGCGCCAGACCAGGATCGCCAGCACACCGACCAACAGGGGCAGGGTGTAGAGCGGGTCGATGATGAACACCGTCGACCATCCGACTGGGGTGGTGACGAACGGCCAGAAGATCTGCGTGCCGTAGACCGTGAAACAGTCGAGCAGCACGTGGGTCAGGAACACCAGCCCGACCAGCCAGGCCCAGCGCGCGCGGTGATCCCGGGTGCCGGGATGGAGCTTCAGGATCAACCAGACGAACAGTGGCGTCAGCAGTGCGAGCACGAACAGCGAGTGGGAGAAGCTGCGGTGGTAGGTGAAGTCGCGCACCGCATCGCCGAGCGGGATGAAGACGTCGAGATCGGGAAAGGTGCCACAAACAGCGCCCCACAGCATCGCGCGGCGGCCGAACTGGCGTCCGGCGACGGCTTCGCCGACCGCGGCGCCGAGGGTGAGCTGGGTCAGGGAGTCCATTTGGTGTATTGCATACCATGCAGCCTCAATGATCCGTTGATATTCGTCATCATCAGGTCTGAACTTGGGCTATCGTCGGACAATGGATTGCTACGCAATGAATACATGGAACATCCCCCTTGCCTCGTACGTGGTGTCCTGACTCGCCTTCCTCCTGCCCCAGGCGCTGCTGGCTCAGCCCGCCCTGAACTGACATCCCGCATCACTGGATATCAAGGCGAGCTGTCGCCCGCTTTGATGCGTTGCGATACGCAACGTGAACGGTCATGATTCTCCATCGCGATTTACCCAAAAAGTAGCGAGGAGAGACCTGATGGCCAGCTACCGCATCGCGGTGATTCCCGGCGACGGCATCGGCAGGGAGGTGATGCCCGAGGGCATCCGCGCGCTCGAGGCGGCGGCGGGCCGCTTCGGCTTCGAGCTGAAGTTCGAGGCCTACGATTGGAGTTGCGAGACCTACCACGCGACCGGGCGCATGATGCCGGAGGACGGGCTCGAGCGATTGGCCGAGTGCGACGCCATCTACCTCGGCGCGGTGGGCTTCCCCGGGGTGCCCGACCACGTCTCGCTCTGGGGGCTGTTGATCCCCATCCGGCGCCACTTCGACCAGTACGTGAACCTGCGCCCGGTGCGGCTGTTCCACGGGGTCGAATGCCCGCTGGCCAACCGCTCGCCGGGTGACATCGATTTCCTGATCGTGCGCGAGAACGTCGAGGGCGAATACTCGGAGTCGGGCGGGCGGCTCTACCATGGCACCGAGCGCGAGTTGGCGATCCAGGAGTCGATCTTCACCCGCCATGGCACCGACCGTATCTTGCGCTACGCCTTCGAGCTCGCGCAGAGCCGGGTTAAGAAGCACCTGACCTCGGCAACCAAGTCCAACGGCATCATCCACACCATGCCGTTCTGGGACGAGCGGCACACGGCCATCGCTGCCGAGTTCCCGGACGTGCGCACCGACAAGTTCCACATCGATATCCTGGCCGCGCACTTCGTGCTGCATCCCGAGTGGTTCGACGTGGTGGTCGGCTCGAACCTGTTCGGCGACATCCTCTCCGATCTCGGCCCGGCCGTGACCGGCACCATTGGTATCGCGCCGTCGGCCAATCTGAATCCGGAAGGCACCTTCCCGTCGATGTTCGAGCCGGTGCACGGTTCGGCGCCGGACATCGCGGGGCAGGGCATCGCCAATCCGATCGGCATGATCTGGTCGGGGGCGATGATGCTCGAGCACCTCGGCGAGGTGGAGGCGGCGAACTCGATCGTCGACGCCATCGAGCGGGTGCTCTCCGGCAGCGACCTGCGCACCCGTGACATGGGCGGGCGCGCATCGACCGAAGAACTCGGCCACACCATCGCCGGTCTGATCTAGACCGGCCGTCAGGCACGTTCCACGGCCGTGGGCTCACCTGGTGAGCCCGCTGGCGGGCATGCTGTGCCCGCGCCTCGACCGTCCTCTGGTGAGACCGTGCCGATGGACCTGTTCAGCGAACCGCTTGCGATCGTCGACCTCGAAACCACCGGGGGGCGTGCTGCACGCGACCGGGTCACCGAGGTGGGGGTGGTGCTCGTCGACGGCGGGCGGGTGGTCGCCGAGCACGCTTGGCTGGTCCATCCCGAGGTGCGCATTCCGCCGTTCATCAGCCGCCTGACCGGGATCGATGACGGCCTGGTCGCAGATGCACCGCCGTTTGGCGCGCGCGCGAACGAGCTGTTGGAACTGCTCTCGGACCGGCTGTTCATCGCCCACAACGCGCGTTTCGACTTCGGCTTTCTGCGTGCCGAGTTCGCGCGTCTCGACCTGCGATTCACGCCAAGGGTGTTGTGCAGCGCACGGCTGTCGCGGCGCCTGTTCCCCGAGCATCGGCGCCACAACCTCGACAGCCTCGTGGCGCGTCACGGCCTGGAGGTGGCGCATCGCCACCGTGCGCTCGACGACGCGCGTGCGGTCTGGCACTGGCTCGATCGCGCGGTGCGGCCGCTGCCGGCAGCACGCGTGCGTGCGGTACTCGATGTGCTCGAGTCGCGACCGCTGCTACCGCAGGGGCTCGACCCGGGGCTGTTCGACCGGCTGCCAGACGGCCCCGGGGTGTATCGCTTCTACGATGCTGACGGCCAGCTGCTCTACGTCGGCCAGAGCGGCGACCTGCGGCGGCGCGTCGGTGACCACTTCCGTCCCGGTGGCGCCGGCGGCCAGGGCGCGCGGATGGTCTCCGCGGTGGCCGACGTGCGTTGGGAGATCACGCGTGGTGTGCTCGAGGCGCGTCTACGCGAATCGACGTTGATCAAGCGGCTGCGCCCGCTGCACAACCGCCAGCTGCGCCGCAGTCGCGAGCTGTGCAGCTGGTGCTGGTCGGCGGAGGGCGGCCCGTACCGGCCACCCCGTCTCGTGGTGCTGGATGGGGAGATTCCGGGTGCGGGCGACGACACACACTGGGGAGTGTTCCGCACCCGGCGTGCGGCTCGCGAAGCGCTGCACAAGCTGGCCCGGGCGCGTCGCCTCTGCCCGCGGCGGCTCGGCCTGGAGCGGGGTAAGGGCAGCTGTTTCGGCGCCCAGCTTGGTCACTGTGCGGGTGTCTGCTGTGGTCGCGAGAGTGCTGCGCAACACGATCTGCGGCTGCTCGAGGGGCTGGTCGCGATGCGTCGCTTCGTCTGGCCTTACCGCGGGCCAATCGGCCTGCGCGAGCGCGATGCGGGCGGTGCGGTGCGCGCGGTGCACGTGGTCGACCGCTGGCGTTGGCTCGGTTGTCTCGAGGATCTCGACCTGCCCATTGCCGGGGCGCAGGTCGCGCGCGAGGCGCTCGATCTCGACCAGTACAAGATACTCGCAGCAGCGCTACGCCGGGCGCGGCCGGGCGACCTGGTCGACCTCGGAGGCGCGCATCCGCGCGCCGCGTCGGCCTGAGGGCCTTCAGATATGCAGCTGACGCAGGTTGGGGTCCGGCTGGGAGTGCTGCCAGATCTCCTCGAACTCGCGTGACAGCTCCTTGGCGCGGTAGGGGTTGTTGAAGTCGGCCTCGCCCTCGTACTGGATCGCGAGACTGCGGTAGAGGTAGCCGCGGCCGTCGGCGACCAGGAAGCTGTAGGGGAGTTCGCGGTAGTCTTCGGCGACCTTGCGGAACTTGATGTAGGTCGAGAGCCGCCGACCGAGGTTGATCAGCCGGTGCCCCTCCTTGACGACGCGGTCGGAGTCCATGACCAGGATGCGAATCTCGGCGTTGCGACTCGAGATCGCGAGCTGCCTCAGGGCCTGGTAGAACGGTTCACGATCGTACAGGCGTGGTTCGAGGTCGCGGGTGAAGAGGTCGAACGTCCGTCGTGTCTGGGACGCCATGGTGTCGACCGCGACGATATTGTCCTCGAGCCCCTGTAGGGTCAGTTTCTCGTGATCCTCGCCGAGCCGGTGTTCTCCGATGGCCTTCTCCATGCTCCATGCCTCCCTGTCGCCGTCCGTTCAGATCTCGCGCGCCTTCTGCGCCGCATTTCCAGTGTAGCTTCCGGGCTCCAGCGCTAGGAGGGCGTCACGTGCCTCGGGGGGAATGTCGAGTGATTCGATGAACGCGCGCAGGGTGTCGCGGTCGATCCCGCGGCCGCGCGTGAGCTCCTTGAGTTTCTCGTAGGGCTTGTCGATGCCGTAGCGGCGCATCACGGTCTGCACCGGTTCGGCGAGCACTTCCCAGCAGCCGTCGAGGTCGGCGGCGAGGCGCTCCGGGGTGGCCTCGAGCTTGCCCAGGCCGCGCAGTGTGGCGTGGTAGGCGATCAGGCTGTGGCCCAGCGCGACGCCGACGCTGCGCAGCACCGTCGAGTCGGTCAGGTCGCGCTGCCAGCGCGACACCGGCAGCTTGGCGGCGAAGTGGCCGAGCAGGGCGTTGGCGATGCCGAGGTTGCCCTCGGAATTCTCGAAGTCGATCGGGTTCACCTTGTGCGGCATGGTCGACGAGCCGACTTCGCCGGCGACCGTGCGTTGGCGGAAGTAGCCGATCGAGATGTAGGCCCAGACGTCGCGGTCGAAGTCGAGCAGGACGGTATTGAAGCGGGCCAGCGCGTCGCACAGCTCGGCGATGTAGTCGTGCGGCTCGATCTGGATGGTGTAGGGGTTCCAGTCGAGGCCGAGCCCGGTGACGAAACGCTCGGCCAGCGCCGGCCAGTCCACCTCGGGGTAGGCCGACAGGTGGGCGTTGAAGTTGCCAACCGCGCCGTTGATCTTGCCGAGCATCGGCACCGCGGAGAGCTGTGCGCGTTGCCGCGCGAGGCGGTGCACGACGTTGGCGAACTCCTTGCCGAGCGTCGTCGGCGAGGCCGGCTGGCCGTGGGTGCGCGAGAGCATCGGCAGGTCGGCGAAGTCGTGGGCCAGCGTGCGCAGCGTATCGATCAGCTGGTCGGCGGCGGGCAGCAGGGCCTGATTGCGCGCCTCGCGCAGCATCAGCGCGTAGGCGAGGTTGTTGATGTCCTCGGAGGTGCAGGCGAAGTGGATGAACTCGGCGACCGCCTCGAGCTCGGCGTTGCCGGTGATGCGCTCTTTGAGGAAGTACTCGACCGCCTTGACGTCGTGGTTGGTCGAGCTCTCGATGTTCTTGACGCGCTGAGCATCCTCCTCGGAGAAGCCGTCGAAGATACCGTCGAGCAGGCGCACGGCATGTTCGCTCAACGGCGGCACCTCGGCGATCCCCGGCTCGTCCGCGAGGGCCTGGAGCCAGCGGATCTCGACCAGGATGCGATGCCTGATAAGGCCATATTCACTGAAGATGGGCCTTAGATCGTCGACTTTAGACGCATATCGACCATCGACGGGAGAGAGGGCGTTGAGCGCGGTGAGCTCCATGGCCAGGCGACTCCTCAGCAGGTTTCACGGGGTGTGCGCGGCATGATACCGCACCGTCCTGGCCGTCCTGACAGCGCGCAGTGGGGTATCAATTATTTTTGTAAGCAGTTAATATATCGTTATGGGTGCGACGCGGCCCGCGTCGCCGTCCTGCCACATCCGAGAGTGAGGGTACGACCGTGTTGGAAGCCTATCGCAAGCATGTCGAAGAGCGCGCCGCCGAGGGCGTGCCGCCGCTGCCACTGAACGCCGCGCAGGTGAGTGACCTGGTCGCCCTGCTGCAGGATCCGCCCGCCGGTGAAGAGGCCTTCCTGGTTGAGCTGTTGACCGAGCGCGTGCCCCCCGGCGTCGACGACGCATCGAAGGTCAAGGCGGAGTTCCTCGCCGAGGTGGCCAACGGTCGCGTCAGTTCGCCGCTGGTCAGCCGCGAACACGCCGCGGAACTGCTCGGCACCATGCTCGGCGGCTACAACGTCCAGCCGCTGGTCGACCTGCTCGACGATGAGGGGCTCGCCGAAATCGCCGCCACCGGCCTCAAGAAGACCCTGCTGGTGTTCGACGGCTTCGACCAGGTCGCCGACAAGGCCAAGGCCGGCAACGCCGCCGCCCAGTCGGTCATGCAGTCCTGGGCCGATGCCGAGTGGTTCACCTCGAAGCCGAAGGTGCCCGAGGCGATCACCATCACCGTGTTCAAGGTCCCCGGCGAGACCAACACCGACGACCTGTCGCCGGCCGGCGACGCATGGAGCCGCCCCGACATCCCGCTGCACGCCAAGGCGATGCTCAAGGCGCGCATGCCCGACGGTCTCGACAAGATCGAGGAGCTCAAGGCCAAGGGTCACGCCGTCAGTTACGTTGGCGACGTGGTCGGCACCGGCTCGTCGCGCAAGTCGGCGACCAACTCGGTGCTCTGGCTGATGGGCGACGACATCCCTTACGTGCCCAACAAGCGCCAGGGTGGAGTGGTGCTCGGTGGCAAGATCGCACCCATTTTCTTCAATACAGTCGAGGACTCCGGTGCGCTGCCGATCGAGTGCGACGTCGACAAGCTGGAGATGGGCGACGTCGTCACCGTCCACCCGTACGCGGGCAAGATCACCGACGAGGCTGGCGAGACGGTCTCGACCTTCGAGCTCAAGACCCAGGTGCTGCTCGACGAGGTGCAGGCCGGCGGACGTATCCCGCTGATCATCGGTCGCACCCTGACCGGCCGCGCCCGCGAGGCGCTCGGTCTGCCGGCCTCCGAGGTCTTCCGCCAGCCCGAGGCGCCGGCCGACAGCGGCCGCGGCTACTCGCTCGCGCAGAAGATGGTCGGCCGCGCGTGCGGTGTCGAGGGCGTGCGCCCCGGCGCCTACTGCGAGCCGAAGATGACCACCGTCGGCTCCCAGGACACCACCGGCCCGATGACCCGCGACGAGCTCAAGGAACTCGCCTGCCTCGGCTTCTCGTCGGACCTGGTGATGCAGAGCTTCTGCCACACCGCCGCCTACCCGAAGCCGGTCGACGTCTCCACCCACAAGACCCTGCCGCAGTTCATCCAGGACCGCGGTGGCGTGGCGCTGCGCCCGGGCGACGGCGTGATCCACTCGTGGCTGAACCGCATGCTGCTGCCCGATACCGTCGGCACCGGCGGCGACTCCCACACCCGCTTCCCGATCGGCATCAGCTTCCCGGCCGGCTCCGGCCTGGTCGCATTCGGCGCGGCCATCGGCGTCATGCCGCTGGACATGCCGGAGTCGGTGCTGGTGCGCTTCAAGGGCGAGCTGCAGCCGGGTATCACCCTGCGTGACATGGTCAACGCGATCCCCTACCAGGCGCTCCAGGAAGGCCTGCTGACGGTCGAGAAGAAGGGCAAGAAGAACATCTTCTCCGGCCGCATCCTCGAGATCGAGGGGCTGCCGGACCTGAAGGTCGAGCAGGCGTTCGAACTCTCCGACGCCTCGGCCGAGCGCTCGGCCGGCGGCTGCACCATCCGGCTCAACAAGGAGCCGATCATCGAGTACCTGAGCTCCAACGTGACGCTGCTGCGCTGGATGATCAGCGAGGGCTACGGCGACGCCGACGCGCTGGCCCGTCGTGCCGATGCCATGGAGGCGTGGATCGCCGACCCGCAGCTGCTCGAGCCCGACGCCGACGCCGAGTACGCCGCGGTGATCGAGATCGACATGAACCAGATCACCGAGCCGCTGCTGGCGTGCCCGAACGATCCCGACGACGTCAAGAAGCTCTCCGACGTCATGGGCACCAAGATCGACGAGGTGTTCATCGGTTCCTGCATGACCAACATCGGTCACTTCCGTGCCGCGAGCAAGGTGCTCGAGGCGAGCGAAGATCAGGTCTCGACCCGCCTCTGGGTCGCCCCGCCGACGCGCATGGACGAGAGCCAGCTGGTCGACGAGGGGGTCTACAGCACCTTCGGCAAGGCCGGCGCACGGATGGAGATGCCGGGCTGCTCGCTGTGCATGGGCAACCAGGCGCGCGTCGCCCCGGGCAGCACCGTGGTCTCGACCTCGACGCGTAACTTCCCCAATCGCCTCGGCGCCGGCGCCAACGTTTACCTCGCCTCGGCCGAGCTGGCCGCGGTCGCGAGCCGCATGGGCAAGCTGCCGACGCCGGAGGAGTACCTGGCACAGGTGCAGGGCCTCGCGGCAGTCGGGGACGAGGTCTATCGTTACCTCAACTTCGACCAGATCGACAGTTACCAGGCGGCGGCAAACACGGTGAAGAGATCCGCCTGAGCCCTGTCTCGACGTGAAACGGGAAGGGGCCGGCCATGCCGGCCCCTTCGCTTTTTGGTCACGCGGTAGAATGGGGCTCTTTCATCGTCACCATTCATGACCTCCACCCCAGACATACTCGTCCTCTTCGCACACCTCGCCATCGGCCGCTCGAAGATCAACCGCGCGCTGCGCGACGCGGTGGCCGACCTGCCGCGCGTACGCGTCCACGATCTGCTGGAAACCTACCCCGACTTCTACATCGACGCCGCCCGTGAGCAGGCGCTGCTGCGCGATGCGGACCTGGTCGTGTTTCAGCATCCGATCTACTGGCACGGACTGCCGGCGATCATGAAGCACTGGCTGGACGTGGTGTTGACGCGAGGCTTTGCCTTCGGCCCCGGCAGCGGCGCGTTGCACGGCAAGGCGCTGATGCAAGCGTGCAGCACCGGCGCGCCGGAGAGCGCCTACCGCATCGGGGGTGAGCACCACGCGTCGATTGGTGACCTGCTGTTGCCGATGGAGGCGACGGCGCACTTCTGTGGCATGACCTGGTTACCGCCCCTGGTCCTGCATGGCGGGCACGGGCTGCCGGATGACGTCGTCGCGGCACACGCGGGGCGCTATCGCCAGTTTCTCGCGGAGTACCGGCACTCTCCAGCAGAAACCGAAGAGGACGGCTGAGCGATGGAGGGGTCCGGACTGCTGGTCAACGTCGCGATCTACCTCGGTGCCGCAGTGATCGCGGTGCCGTTGTTCGCGCGGCTCGGTCTCGGTGCCGTGCTCGGCTACCTGGTCGCCGGCGTCGTCATCGGCCCCTGGGTGCTCGGCCTGATCGACGACAGCGGTGATATCCTGCACTTCGCCGAGTTCGGCGTCGTGCTGCTGCTGTTCCTGATCGGCCTCGAGCTGAATCCCACGCGCTTGTGGGCGATGCGTCGCACGATCTTCGGCCTGGGCGGCGCCCAGGTCGCGTTGAGCTCGCTCCTGCTCTACCTGGCCCTCGCCGCCTTTGGCTTGGAGTGGCGCTGGGCCGTGGTCGGCGCGCTCGGCCTGTCGCTTTCTTCGACCGCGATCGCCTTGCAGACCCTGAAAGAGCGCAACCTGCTGACCACGCCCGCCGGCCACGCTGGCTTCGGCGTGCTGCTGTTCCAGGACATCGCGGTGATCCCGATGCTCGCCGTGATCCCGCTGCTGGCCGGGTTCACCGGCGAGGCACTCGACGCCTGGATCCGACTGCTGAAGATCATCGCTGCGATTGGCGTGATCGTGGTCGGCGGCCGTTACGTCGTCCTGCCGCTGTTCCGGCGCGTTGCCGAGTCCGGCGTACGCGAGATCTTCACCGCGTGCGCCCTATTGCTGGTGATCGTCATCGCACTGCTCATGCAGCTGGTCGGGCTGTCGATGGCGCTCGGGGCATTCCTGACCGGGGTGCTGCTCGCCGAATCGGAGTATCGACACGCGCTCGAGTCGGACATCGAGCCGTTCAAGGGGCTGCTGCTGGGGCTGTTCTTCATCGCCGTTGGCATGTCGATCGACTTCGGTGTGCTGTTCGGCCAGCCGCTGCTGGTACTCGAGCTGGTCGGCGTGCTGCTGGGGGTCAAGATCGCCGTGCTATGGGCGCTCGCGGCACTGTTCCGGCTGCCACTGCGCCAGCACGCGATCTTCGCCTGTCTGCTGGCCCAGGGTGGCGAGTTTGCTTTCGTGCTGTTCGCCGCGGCGGTGTCTGCCGGGGTGCTCGATCCGCAGTGGCGCGACCTGCTGATCGGTGCCGTGGTGCTGTCGATGATGGCCACGCCGCTGCTGCTGAACGCGATCGCTCGCTGGGTCGAGCCGCTGTTCACGGCGCGTGACAAGCGGCCGATGGATGCGATCGAGAGCGACGAGAACCCGGTCTTGATCGTCGGCTTCGGGCGCTTCGGCCAGGTCGTCGGCCGCCTGCTTCACGCCAACGGCATCGGCACCACGATCCTCGACCACGACCCGCAGCACATCGACATCATCCGTCGCTTCGGCTTCAAGGTGTTCTACGGTGACGGTGGGCGCCTCGACCTGCTCGAGGCCGCCGGAGCCGCACATGCAAAGCTGCTGGTACTCGCGATCGACGACCGTGACGAAACGCTGCGCATCGCACGGCAGGCGCGCGAGCATTTCCCGCACCTCAAGCTCCTGGCGCGCGCGTGGGACGCGCACCACCTGCTGGAACTGCGCGAGGCCGGTGTCGAAACCGTGGAGCGCGAGGCGTTCGAGGGGGCGCTGCGGCTCGGTGAACGCACGTTGCACGCACTCGGTTTCACCGCGTGGCGCTCGAAGCAGGCGGCGCACAGTTTCCGCGCTCACGACGAGGCGCTGAACGAACTGCAGTTCCAGCATTTCCACGAGGACATCGAGGTGCGCGGGGCGCTGTCTGCGAACGCGCGCGAGCAACTCCGTGAGCAGATGGAGCTCGACGAGGAGGCGTTCGGACAGTATCGCGATGGGGACTGGCGCTGAACTGCCCTATCGGTTTTGGGATGCTTCGACGCGTATGCGAACAAACGGAACGTTTGCGTCTGGATCCTCTGGCTCAGGAGGCCTTGTCGGCGGGCTCCCTGAACAGCATCTCCTCGTCGTAGATC
>CBDTVS010000017.1:0-12512 GCA_965364245.1 uncultured Gammaproteobacteria bacterium
GCCTTCCGCATGGACGTGACCAAAACGCGTTACGCCGATCACGCCGAACTGCTGCACTACTGCCGCCACTCGGCCAATCCGGTCGGGCGCTTGCTGCTGCACCTGTTCGACGAGGCCACGGAGGCGAACCTGATCCGCTCGGACGCCATCTGTACCTCGCTGCAGCTGATCAACCTGTGGCAGGACCTGGCCCAGGACATCACCGAACGCGACCGTCTCTACCTGCCGCGCGCCGACTGGGCAGCGGTCGGCATCGACGAGACGCAATTGCTCGAATGCCGCGACAGCACGGAACTGCAGGAGGTCGTCGCCCTGCAGCTCGACCGAGCCGAGGCGCTGATGCACGAGGGGATGTCGCTCGGCGGCGCCCTGCCCGGCCGGCTCGGCCTGGAGATCCGCCTGACCGTCGAGGGCGGGCTCGCGGTGCTCGCGGCGTGCCGCCGACGCGGCAACAGCTTCGCGCGTCCGCGCCTGCCGCGCAGCGGATGGCCCGCACTACTGTCGCGAGCGCTCTTGCCGACGCGGCGCTGGTCTGCGGATCGACCTGGCGAAATGTAGGTCGGACTTCAGTCCGACAAAACCCGCGTCGGGCTGAAGTCCGACCTACAGCATTCGAATCGCGCCGTGGGCGGCGCTCCTACATTGCGACCCTCTTCCTGTAGGAGCAGCCCCCAGGCCGAGCAAAAACTGGGAACCGGGATCGGGAGCCGTGTCCCCTGTCCCAGTTCAACACCTGGCCGTCAGAACCCGCGCGGCCCATGGCGTCCACCCCGCATGATCGGCGCCTGGTCCATCAGCTCCTGCTGCTCGGGCGTCAGCTCGGCGTAGAGCGTCTCGAGCGCCGCGGACATCTCCTGCATCGCGGCCAACCGCTCGGTCATGAACTCGGAACGGCGCTGGATGCGCTCCGGCATGCTCACTGCCTCGTCGGCATCCCACTGTGCGCGCATCTGCGTGTGGTGGGCCTGCATGCGCTCACGTTGGGCGTCCATCTGCGTGGTGAACGCCTGCCAGGCCGGCTCCTGCTCGGCGGTGATACCTAGCCGCTCGCGCATCTGCTCCATGCGCTGCTGGTGGCGTGCCGGGTCGTGACGCCCCTGCTCCATGCGACCCTGCTTGCCACCGCCGGGGCCGTAGCCGTCGCCCTGCATCATCGGGCCATCGCCCTGCTGGCAGCCACCGGAACGCGGGCCGGCAGTGGCGGCCACCGCGACGGCGACGCCGGTCGCGGCCAGGGTGGCGAGAAGGATCTTGTTCATGCGTTTCATGGTCGACTCCTTGGCCGGTCTGCGGCCTGTGTTGCTGTACTGATTACAGCAGTCGTATGTAACGCGGGGATTGCATGGGCGAACCGTTTTGTAACGGTTTGTAACCGAGACTGCGGAGCAGATGACGATGGCGGCGTTGTAGGTCGGACTGAAGTCCGACACGTCGGGCTCAAGCCCGACCCCACAGGTGTTTTCGGTCGCCGCCCGAGGCTACTCCGTTGCGGCGTGGCGCATGTGCGGGAACAGCAGCACGTCGCGGATCGACGGCGAGTCGGTCAGCAGCATCACCAGGCGGTCGATACCGATCCCCTCCCCGGCCGTCGGCGGCATGCCGTGCTCGAGCGCGGTGACGTAGTCCGCGTCGAAGTGCATCGCCTCGAGATCGCCGGCGTCCTTCTCGGCGACCTGCGCACGGAAGCGCTCGGCCTGGTCCTCGGCGTCGTTGAGCTCGGAGAAGCCGTTGGCGATCTCGCGGCCACCGACGAAGAACTCGAAGCGGTCGGTGACGAACGGGTCGCCATCGCTGCGCCGCGCCAGCGGTGAGACCTCGGTCGGGTAGGCGGTGATGAAGGTCGGCTGTTCGAGGCGATGTTCGACGGTCTTCTCGAAGATCTCGATCCACACCTTGCCGAGCCCCCAGCCGGGCTTGAGCGGGATTTCGAGCTTCGTGGCGATCGCCCGCGCGCCTGCCTCGTCGTCGAGCGTGGCCGCGTCGATGTCCGGGTTGAAGTGCAGGATCGAGTCGCGCACCGTCATGCGCGCGAACGGCTTGCCGAAGTCGAACGTGGTGCCCTGGTAGACCACCTCGGTGCCGCCGTTGACCGCCCCGGTCAGCGCGCGCAGCAGCGCCTCGGTGAGGTCCATCAGGTCGTGGTAGTCGGCATAGGCCTGGTAGAACTCGAGCATCGTGAACTCGGGGTTGTGCTGGGTCGACAGCCCCTCGTTGCGGAAGTTGCGGTTGATCTCGTAGACCTTCTCGAAGCCGCCAACCACGAGACGCTTGAGGTAGAGCTCCGGCGCGATGCGCAGGAACAGCGCCATGTCGAGCGCGTTGTGGTGGGTCACGAACGGTCGCGCCACCGCGCCGCCGGGGATCGCCTGCATCATCGGCGTCTCGACCTCGAGAAAACCGCGCTCGTCGAGGTAGCGACGTATGAAGGCGACGATCTCGGAGCGCTTGCGGAACGTGTCGCGCGAGGCCTCGTTCATGATCAGGTCGAGGTAGCGCTGACGGTAGCGGGTCTCGGTGTCGGTCAGGCCGTGGAACTTCTCCGGCAGCGGGCGCAGCGACTTGGTCAGCAGGCGGATCGTGTCGACCTTGATCGACAGCTCGCCGGTGCGGGTCTTGAACAGCACCCCCTCGGCGCCGACGATGTCGCCGACGTCCCAGGCCTTGAACTGGGTGTAGACGCCCTCGGGCAACGCGTCGCGCTGCACGAAGAGCTGGATGCGTCCGGACATGTCCATGACGTGGGCGAAGCTCGCCTTGCCCATGACCCGCTTGGCCATCATGCGCCCGGCGACGCGCACCCGGCGCGGTTCGGCCTCGAGCACCTCGGCCTCGTGTCCGTCGTACTCGGCATGCAGTTCGCCCGCCATGACGTCGCGACGGAAATCGTTGGGGAAAGCGCTGCCGTTGTCGCGCAATGTGGCGAGCTTGGCGCGGCGCTGGGCGATCAGCTTGTGTTCGTCGTCGCGGGCGTCGTCGTTCACGTCGTTCCCCATATCTTGCTGGCGGTCACAGGCCGTGCTTGAGGCTGGCCTCGATGAAGCCGTCGAGATCGCCATCGAGCACCGCCTGGGTGTTGCTGATCTCGACGTTGGTGCGCAGATCCTTGATCCGCGACTGGTCGAGGACGTAGGAGCGGATCTGGCTGCCCCAGCCGATGTCCGCCTTGCTCTCCTCGAGCGCCTGCTGGTCGGCGTTGCGCTTCTGCTGCTCGAGCTCGTAGAGCTTGGCCTGCAGCTGTTTCATCGCCGTGGCCTTGTTCTTGTGCTGCGAGCGGTCGTTCTGACACTGCACGACGATGTTGGTCGGCAGGTGGGTGATGCGCACCGCCGACTCGGTACGGTTGACGTGCTGGCCGCCGGCGCCGCTGGCGCGGTAGACGTCGATGCGCAGGTCAGCCGGGTTGATGTCGACCTCGATGTCGTCGTCGAGCTCCGGGGCGATGAACACCGAGGCGAACGAGGTGTGGCGCCGGTTGCCGGAGTCGAACGGTGACTTGCGCACCAGGCGGTGCACGCCGGTCTCGGTGCGCAGCCAGCCGAAGGCGTGGTCGCCGTCGACCTTGACCGTGGCGCTCTTGATGCCGGCCACCTCGCCGGGGGAGACCTCGATCAGCTCGGTCTTGAAGCCGCGCCGCTCGCCCCAGCGCAGGTACATGCGCAGCAGCATCTCGGCCCAGTCCTGCGCCTCGGTGCCGCCGGATCCGGCCTGGATGTCGATGAACGCGTTGCAGGCGTCGGTCTCGCCGGAGAACATGCGGCGGAACTCGAGTTCGGCCACGCGCTGCTCCATGCGCTCGAGATCGGCCGCGACCTCGGCCATGGTCGCCTCGTCATCCTCCTCGCGCGCCATCTCGAGCAGTTCGCCGGCCTCGTCGAGACCGTTGCCGACCTCGTCGAGCACGTCGACCACCTTCTCCAGGCTCGCGCGCTCACGCCCCAGCGCCTGGGCGCGCTCGGGTTCGTTCCAGACGTCGGGTTCCTCGAGTTCGCGGACGACCTCGGTCAGGCGCTCGCGCTTGTCCGCGTAGTCAAAGGTACCCCCTCAGGGCGTCGGCGCGCCCTCGGAGGTCGTCGAGCAGGTGCAGGACGGGGTTGATCTCGAACATGCTGGCAGGTGCTTTCGGCTGCGGATACGACGTGGGCGGCGAGTTTACACCAGCCCCGGGAGGCGCGGAACCGCGCCTGACGGGAGCGGCGCGGTGCATTACATTGGGTACAGGAGAGCCGTCTTTCGAGGCGGCCTCAGCGAGGGCCGCACGATGGCACACGATCCGAATCGACCCGTCCCGTGGCCCGGCGACGCGCTGCTGCTCGTCGACGTGCAGAACGACTTCCTGCCCGGCGGTGCCCTTGGCGTTCCCGATGGCGATGCCGTGGTGCCGGTGCTCAACCGTTACCTGGCGCGCTTCGTCGACGCCGGCCTGCCGATCTTCGCCACCCGCGACTGGCACCCGGCCGGGCACTGCTCGTTCGTCGCGCAGGGCGGGCCGTGGCCACCCCACTGCGTGCAGAACACGCCGGGCGCCGAGTTCGCTCCCGGGCTCAACCTGCCTCACGAGGTGAGCCGCATCGCCAAGGCGATCGGCACCGACAAGGATAGCTATTCGGGCTTCGAGGGCACCGAGCTCGCAGAGGAGCTGCGCGCGGCGGGCGTCACGCGGCTGCTGGTCGGTGGTCTGGCCACCGACTACTGCGTGCTCAACACCGTACTCGACGGCCTGCGCGAGAACTTCGAGGTGCTGCTGCTGAGCGACGCGATCCGCGCGGTCGAGATGCAGCCGGGCGACGGCGACGCGGCCATCGCGCGCATGACCGCGGCCGGCGCGTCGCCGATCACGCTGGAGGCACTCGGATGAGCCGTGACGCGCTGCTGACCGACCTCTACCAGCTGACCATGCTGCAGGCCTACCACCGCCAGGGCATGGCGGAGACGGCGGTGTTCGAGTTCTTCGTGCGCGAGCTGCCCGACCAGCGCGCCTTCCTGCTCGCCGCGGGCCTGGAGCAGGTCCTCGACTACCTCGAGACCCTGCACTTCGATGACGACGACCTCGCCTGGCTGCGCGCGTCCGGCCGTTTCGACGCCGACTTCGTCGACAGCCTGGCCGGTTTCCGCTTCTCCGGCGATGTCGACGCCATGCCGGAGGGCACGCTCTGCTTCGCCAACGAGCCGCTGCTGCGCGTCACCGCCCCGCTGCCGGAGGCGCAGCTGGTCGAGAGCCGGGTGATCAACCTGCTGCACCTGCAGACACTGCTCGCCAGCAAGGCGGTGCGCAGCGTGCTGACCGCCGGGAATCGCCAGCTGGTCGACTTCGGCATGCGCCGTGCGCACGGTGCCGAGGCCGCCCTGCTCGCCGCGCGCGCCGCCTACCTCGCAGGCTTCGCCGGCACGGCCACGGTGAGCGCCGGGCAGCGCTTCGGCATCCCGGTGTTCGGCACCATGGCGCACTCGTTCGTGCAGGCGCATGGCGACGAGAGTGCGGCGTTTCGCGATTTCGCCCTCAGCCAGCCCGACAACGTCGTGCTGCTGATCGACACCTACGACAGCGAGGCCGGCGCACGCAAGGTGGTGGCGCTGGCGCCGGAACTCGCGCGGCACGGCATCCGGATCAAGGCGGTGCGCATCGACAGCGGCGACCTGCGCGACATGGCGCGCCGCGTGCGTGCGATCCTCGATGCCGGTGGTCTGACGCAGACCGGGATCTTCTGCAGCGGCAACCTCGACGAGTACAAGATCGCCCGCCTGATTGCCGCCGGGGCACCGATCGACGGTTTCGGCGTCGGCACCCACCTCACCACCTCCAACGACGTCCCCTATCTGGACTGCGCCTACAAGCTGCAGGAGTACGCCGGGATCGCGCGACGCAAGACCTCGCCGGGCAAGGCCACGTGGCCGGGCCGCAAGCAGGTGTGGCGCATGGAGGGCGCCACGGGCGAGCCGCTCGGCGATGTGGTCGACCTGGCCGACGCGCCGGGTCCCGGCGGAGCGCGCGCGCTGCTGCAGCCTGCGCTACGGGGTGGGCAACGCGTGAGGCCAGCGGAACCGCTGGCGGAGGTGCGTGAACGGGTGCTGGCGCAACTCGCGAGTCTGCCCGAGCCGTTGCGACGCCTGTCGGGCGACCCGGCTTACCCGGTGCGCATCGGTGCCGGACTCGAGGCGTTGGCCGCCCAGGTGGATCGACGCCGCGTCGCCGGCCGCAACGGGGCCTGACCGACGGCTCAGGCCGAGCCGAGCACCATCCGCACCAGGTCGGAGAGCGACTCCGCCTCGAGCTTCTTCATCAGCCGCGCGCGGTGCACCTCGACGGTACGCGGACTGATGTGCAGCTGCTCTGCGATCTCCTTGTTGGTGCGTCCGGCGACGATCAGGTTCAGCGCCTCGCGCTCGCGCGGGGTGAGCTGCTCGATGCGCTCGGCGACGCGGTCGCGCTCGTTCTTGCGGTGCCGCTGCAGCGCGCCCTTGGTCATCGCGTATTGCACGCGGCTCAGCAGGTGTTCGTCGTCGAACGGCTTCTCGATGAAATCGATCGCGCCCTGCTTCATCGCCCGCACCGCCTTGGGCACGTCGGCGTGTCCGGTGAGGAAGATCACCGGCATGCTGATGTCACGCTCCTGCAGGCGCTGCTGGAGGTCGAGACCGTCCATGCCCGGCATGCGGATGTCGAGCACGATGCAGCCGGTCATCTGCTCCGAAACCGCCTCGAGGAACTCGTCGGGCGCGGCGTAATCGGCGGTGCGCAGGCCGTCGGAGCGGAACAGCATGCACATCGCCTTGCGTACCGCGTCATCGTCGTCGACCACGTGCACCGTCGGCTCATGTTTCATCGCCGTCGTCCTCCCCCGATGTCGGCAGCGTGAAGCGGAAGGTCGCTCCGCCCAGCGCGTTGTGGCTCGCGCGCAATTGGCCACCATGCGCCTCGACGATTGTACGGCAGATCGACAGGCCCATCCCCATGCCGTCCTTCTTGGTCGAGAAGAACGGGTCGAACAAATGCTCGGCCACGCCCTCGACGAAGCCGGTGCCGCTGTCGGCCACCGCCACCTCGACCCCACCCTCGACCGCGGTGGCGCTAAGTGACACCTGGCGCCGCCCGCCGCCACCGACCGGCATCGCCTCGATGGCGTTGAGCAGCAGGTTGAACAGCACCTGCTCGATCTCGGTGCGGTTGGCGAGCACGCAAGGCAGGTTCTCGTCGGCAAGGAACGCGACCTCGACCTGGCGTTCGCGCGCCTGGTGCTGCACCAGGCGCAGCACCTCCTCGGCCAGCTGCGGCAGGCGCAGCCGGTCGCGCTCGGCGGGCCCCTTACGCAGGAAGTTGCGCAGGCCACGGATGATGTCCGCGGCGCGCTCGGCCTGCAGCGAGGCGTCCTCGAGGGCGTCGACCAGTTCGCTGGCTTCCCATTGACCCGAGCGCATCATGCGCAGCGAGGCGCGCGTGTAGCCGGTGATCGCGGCCAGCGGCTGGTTCAGCTCGTGCGCCAGCTTGGCGGCCAGTTCGCCCATCGTCGCCAGGCGCGCGACGTGGGCCATCTCGCTGAGCTGGCGCTGCAGTCGCGCCTCGAGCAATTCGTTGGCGCTGACGTCGCTGAGCACCGCGATGACCATCGGCAGGCCGCCCTCGGAGACCGGGTGGAACGGCACCAGTGTGACCCGTGCGCGCCGTCGCGGATCGGTGTCCGGCATGCCGATCTCGAAGGTCTCGGACTCGCGGCCGCGGTCGTGGTTGACGAGCAGCGCCTCGACGTGCGCGGCGTAGGCGGCGTGACCGCAGGCGTGGACGTCGGCGCCACGCAGCGCTTCACGCGTCTGGCCGAACCAGTCGGCGTAGGCCTGGTTGGAGTAGCGATGGCGGCCCTCGCGGTCGAGCGTGGCGATGCCGAGCGGCAGCGTGTCGGTAAGCGCCAGCATGCCGGCGCGGTTGTGGCGCGCGTTGCGCGCGACGCGCCGGTAGGCGACGGCCAGCGCGGCGACGACCAGCAGCAGGAACCCGACGAGCAGCAGCAGGAAGGTCTGCATCAGACTCAGGCGCCCAGGAACGCGCGCACCGCCGCCAGGAAGGCGTCGGGCCTGGCGGCGTGTACCCAGTGTCCCGCCCCCTCGATCCATTCGAGTTCGGCGTGCGGAAACAGCGCGCGGATGCGCTCCGGGTCTTCGGGCTGCAGGTAGTCCGAGTCGCGCCCGGCGATGAACCGGGTCGGGCCGGTGTAGCGCGCCCCGTCCGGTACCGGGAAGGCCTCGATTCCGGCCAGGCCGGCGGCCAGTGCCGGCAGGTTGATGCGCCAGCGCAACCGTCCGTCGGCCTGGGCCAGATTCGTCAACAGGAACGCGCGCAGCGCCGGGTCGGGCAACCACTCTGCCAGGCGCGCATCGGCCGCCGCACGGCTGGGCAGCGCGGCAAGGTCGAGGCGCTGCAGCGCGGCGACCACCGCGTCCTGGTTGCCGCGGTAGCTGCGCGGGGCGATGTCGACCACCAGCAAGCGCGCGACGCGGTCGGGATGCTCGAGCGCGAGACGCATGGCGGTCTTGCCGCCCATGCTGTGGCCGAGCAGCGTGACCGGTGCATCCGGCGACAGGCGATCGAGGAGTGCCGCCACGTCGGCGGCCATGGCCGGGTAGCCGGTGTCGTCGGCATGCGGCGAGGCGCCGTGGTTGCGCAGGTCCGCGACGATCACCCGATGGTCGGCCGCGAGGTCCCGGGCGATGCGGCCCCAGTTGGCGGCCGAGCCGAACAGGCCGTGCAGGATCAGCAGCGGCGGCCCGTCACCCTGTTCGCGGTAGTTGAGATCGACGCTCACGCTGCCTCCCCTGGTCGAGGAGACAGTGTAAGGAAGAAGACGGGGTCGGGGTAAGCCACAACGCGGCCCACCCCGACCCCGACGCTCAGATCGCCTCGGCGTCCATGCGGATCGCACCGCACGGGCACTCGGCGGCGCACAGTCCGCAGCCCTTGCAGTAGTCGTACTTGAACTCGAAGCGCTTGCCCGGGCCGAGCTTGGTGATCGCGTTGTCCGGGCAGATGCCGTAGCAGTTGTCGCACTCGAAGCAGTTGCCGCACGACATGCAGCGGCGCGCCTCGAACAGCGCGTTGTCCTCGTCGAGATCGCCGAGCACTTCGGCGAAGCCCGACTGGCGACGGATCACCTCGAGGGCCGGCTGCACGGTGCGCGGCGCGTCCGAGTAGTACCAGGTGTTGAGCATGTCGGAGCCAACCACCTCGTGCTTCGGCGGCTTGGCGTAGCTGGTGCCATTGAGGAAGGCGTCGATATGGCGCGCCGCCTTCTTGCCGTGGCCGATGGCGGTGGTCATGGTGCGCTCGGAGGGCACCATGTCGCCGCCGGCGAACACGCCCGGGATGCCGGTCTGCATCGCGGGATCGACCTGCATCACGCCGTCCTCGACGTGCGCCCCTTCCCGGCCCTCCACGAGCGCGAAGTCGGGGTTCTGGCCGATCGCCAGCACCAGCACGTCGGCGCCCAGCTCGTCCATGCGCCCGGTGGCCTTCATGCCCTCCTCGCCCTCGACCATCTCCTCCATCACCAGCGCACCGTTCTCGATGCGGCGGATGGTGCGCAGGTTGGCCAGGGTGACGCCCTCGAGCAGCGACTCCTCGATCTCCATGGCGTGGGCCGCCATGCGCTCGCGGGAGCCGCGTGTGACCACGGTCACCTCGCGGGCGCCGAGCCGGATCGCCGAACGGGCGACGTCCATCGCGGTGTTGCCGCCGCCGTAGACCACCACGCGGCCGCGCAGGCCGGTCTGGGCGTCGTCCTCGACCGCGCGCAGCACGCTGACGCCGTCGAGCACCGGCACGCTGCCGTCACCGGGGATGTCGATCATGCGCGCCTGGTGGGCGCCGACCGCCATGAAGCAGGCGTCGTAGCCCTCGGACTGCATGGTGGCGACGACGTCCTCGACGCGCTCGCCCATGCGGAAGGTCACGCCCATCTCCTGGATGCGGCCGATGTCGGCGTTCAGCTTCTCGCGCGGCAGGCGGTACTTCGGGATGCCGTAGCGCAGCATGCCGCCCGGCTTGGCGAGCGCGTCGTAGAGCGTCACGGCGTGGCCGAGACGGCGCAAGTGGTAGGCCGCCGAGAGCCCCGCGGGACCGGCGCCGATCACCATGACGTGCTTGCCGGTGTCCGCGCCAGGCTCGACCGTCCAGCCGTACTTGGTGGCCTGGTCACCGAGGAAGCGCTCGACGGCGTGGATGCCGACCGACTCGTCGACGTCCTTGCGGTTGCAGCTCGATTCGCACGGGTGGTAGCAGGCGCGGCCCATCACCGACGGCATCGGGTTGTCGCGCATGATGACGCGCCAGGCGGCCTCGTAGTCGCCCTCCTCGGCGTGGAACAGCCACTCCTGGATGTTCTCGCCGGCCGGGCAGGCGTTGTTGCAGGGCGGCAGGCGGTCCAGGTAGACCGGCCGCTCGGTGCGCCAGGAGCCGGTCTTGTTCAGCAGGCTGCTGCCGACCTCCAGCGTGATTGCGAAGGGCTTGTTCATCAGGCCTCTCCCCCCTCGGTCTTGAGCAGACCGAATTTCTTGATGTTGCGGTCGGCGATCGCCTGGATCCCCTCGAGCTGCCACTCGTTACCACGCTTGAGCACGTGCGCGAAGCGGCGCTGCAGTTTCAGGTACTCGGCCACCGGGATCGGTCGCCGGAGCTTGGTCGAACTGGTGATCTCACCGTCCTCGGCCTCGAACAGCGGGTAGAGACCGCACTCGACCGCCAGGCGC
This sequence comes from uncultured Gammaproteobacteria bacterium, assembly GCA_965364245.1. Classification (GTDB taxonomy): domain Bacteria; phylum Pseudomonadota; class Gammaproteobacteria; order QNFN01; family QNFN01; genus QNFN01. The sequence continues at coordinate 10,732 of CBDTVS010000017.1, forward strand.
GCGAGTTTGACGGTGTCGGCCGGCTTCGAGCCCCAGCCCAGCGGGCACGGCACGAAGATCTGGATGTAGCGCGCGCCGCGCATCGACATCGCCTTCTCCACCTTGGCCTCGAGGTCGTGCAGGTTGGAGACGCTGGCGGTCGCCACGTACGGGATCTCGTGGGCCATGGCGATCAGCGGCACGTTCTTGCCCTTGCCGAACTCCGCACCCGGCGCATCGCCGAGCGGCATGGTCGTCGCGGTGCGGGCCGTCGGCATGGTCGCGCTGGAGCGCTGCACGCCGGTGTTCATGTACGCCTGGTTGTCGTAGCAGATGTAGAGCACGTCGTCGTTGCGCTCGAACATCCCGGACAGGCAGCCGAAGCCGATGTCGGTGGTGCCGCCGTCGCCGCCCTGGGCGATCACGCGCACGTCCTCGCGGCCCTTGACCTTCATCGCCGCGGCGATGCCGGTGGCGATCGCCGGGGCGTTGCCGAACAGCGAGTGCATCCACGGAATGCGCCAGGCCGACTCGGGGTACGGCGTGGTGAAGACCTCGAGGCAGCCGGTCGCGTTGGCCGCGATCAGCTGGTTGTCGCTGGCGCGCATCGCCGCGTCGATGGCGTAGCGGGCGCCGAGCGCCTCGCCGCAGCCCTGGCAGGCGCGATGCCCGGAATCGAGCGAGTTGGAACGGTCCAGCGTCGCCTGCACCGTGCGCTGCGCCTGGTCGAGCAGGCGGTTGCCGACGGTGAGGGTGCCGGTCTGGTAGAACCTGACCTGTTGGTGTGCCATGTCGTGTCCCCCTTAGATCTTGGCTGCGGCGACGAGGCCGATGTCGCGCAGGATGTTCTCGGCGTCGGGTCCCGGCCGGTGCCCGGTCGTGCTCCGCGCGAGCTGACGCTCGACGACCTCGTGGTGGAGGTCGAGGAAGTGCGTCGGATCGAGCTTGTCCGCGACCCCGTCGCTGAACAGCTTGCGCAGCGAGTCGCGCGTGACCGGCCGGCCGCCGAGGCCGCCGATCACCGAGTAGCTGCGGATGTCGCTGTCGCTGAGCGCCATGCGTACGTTGTTCGAGACGATGCCACCGATACCGACCGCGAGGCACTTCTCGAAGATGATCACGCGCTTGGCGCGGCTCACCGCGGCGCGCAGCGCGGCGGTCGGGAACGGGCGGAACGAGCGCAGCGTGACCGCGCCGATCTTCTCGCCCGCATCACGCATCTCGTCGATCACCTCCTGCATGGTGCCGATCACCGAGCCGAGCGTGACCACCAGGGTCTCGGCATCCTCGGTGCGGTACTCGGAGATCAGGCCGCCGGAGTCGCGACCGAAGATTTCCTTGAACTCCTCGGCCACCTTCGGGATCAGCTCGAGCGCCTCCATCTGCCGATGGTGGGCCAGGTAGCGCACCTCGGTGAACGCCTCGGGGCCGACCATCGCGCCGATCGACACCGGGTTGGCCGGGTCGAGCACCTGGCGCGGTTCGAACGACGGCAGGAACTGGTCGACCTGCTCCTGGGTCGGGATGTCGATGCGGTCGTAGCAGTGGGTCAGGATGAACCCGTCCATGCAGACCATGACCGGCAGGCTGACCGCTTCGGCGATCTTGAACGCCTGGATGTGCACGTCGACCGCCTGCTGGTTGTTCTCGCAATAGAGCTGGATCCAGCCGGCATCGCGCATCGACATCGAGTCGGTCTGGTCGTTCCAGATGTTGATCGGCGCACCGATCGCGCGGTTGCCGACCGTCATGACGATCGGCAGGCCGAGGCCGGAGGCGTTGTAGACCGCCCCGGCCATGTA
>CBDTVS010000018.1:0-12099 GCA_965364245.1 uncultured Gammaproteobacteria bacterium
ACTGATGAAACCCGCGGTCAGCGGCACGCCGATCAGGCTCAGGCCGCCCGCCACCAGCGCCGCCATGGTCAGCGGCATACAGCGACCGAGACCCTTGAGGTCGACCAGCCGCGCACCGCCGACCCGGTAGACCACCGCGCCCAGGGCGAGGAACAGCACCGCCTTCATCACCGCGTGGTTGAACAGGTGCACCAGCGCGGCGGTCAGCCCGGTCACCGACGCGAAGCCGATGCCGAGCATGATGTAGCCGATCTGCGCGACGCTCGAGTAGGCGAAGATGCGTTTGACGTCGTCCTGGAAGATCGCCACCGTCGACGCCACCAGCACGCCTGCCAGCGCCAGGCCGATCAGCAGCGTGCCGACCCATTCGTTGAGCGGCGCACCGAAACCGAACACCGTGAACAGGAAGCGCAGCAACACGTACACCGCGACCTTGGTTGCGGTGCCGGCAAGGAACGCCGTGACCACCGAGGGCGCGTAGGTGTAGGCGTTCGGCAACCACAGGTGGAGCGGGAACAGCGCGATCTTCAGGCAGATGCCGACCACCAGGAAGGCCGCCGCCGCGATCGCCGTGCGGTTGCCGTGCAGCTCCGGCACGCGCGCGGCGAGGTCGAGCATGTTCAGCGTGCCGGTCAGCATGTAGAGCAGGCCGACGCCGATCAGGATGAAGGTCGCGCCGAGCGTGCCCATGATCAGGTACTGGTAGCTCGCGGTCAGCGCCCGGCGGTCGCGCCCGAGGCTGATCAGCGCGTAACTCGACAGCGACGAGATCTCGAGGAACACGAACAGGTTGAAGGCGTCGCCGGTGATGACGATGCCGAGCAGACCGGCGAAGCAGAGCAGCAGCGCGGCATAGAACGCGGCGTGCTGGCTGCGCCGGATCTCGCGTGCCACGCTGGCCCGCGCGTAGGTCAGCACCAGCGCGCCGATCGCCGCGACGATGACCAGCACGTAGGCGTCGAGACGGTCGACGATGTACTCGATGCCCCACGGCGGCTCCCAGCCGCCGAGGTCGTAGCGGATCAGCCCGCCCTCGGGCACGCTGCCGAGCAGGGTCAGCGCGGCGTAGAGGGTGAACCAGCCGACCGCCGTGGACAGCGCCCAGGCCAGCGTGCCGTTGCGCAGCAGCAGGCAGACCGGCGCCGCGAGCAACGGCACGATCACCTGCAGGATAGGCAGGTTCTCGCCGCTCACCCCTCGCGGTCCTGTTTCTGGATCGCCTCCTCGTCGACGCTGCCGTAGGCCTCGCGGATGCGCACCACCAGCGCCAGACCGAGCGCGGTGGTCGCGACGCCGACCACGATTGCGGTCAGGATCAGCACGTGCGGCAGGGGGTTCGAATAGGCGCGTGCGCCCGCCTCGACGATCGGCGCGGTGCCGTCGGCCACCTTGCCCATGCTGATGTAGAGGATGAATACCGAGGTCTGGAAGATGTTCAGGCCGACGATCTTCTTGACCAGGTTCGGCGAGCGGATCACCACGTAGAAGCCGGTCATCATCAGCACGATGACGATCTCGTAGTTGTAGAGTCCGAGCGCGCTCACCCGGCCCCTCCGCGTCCGGCGAACGCGTAGAACAGCGTCAGCATGGTCGAGGTCACCGTGATGCCGACGCCGAGCTCGACCAGCAGGATGCCCAGGTGCTGGCCGGCAACCGGGTCGCTGGCCAGGAAGCTGTAGTCGAGGAAGTGACCGCCGAGCAGCAGGCTGACCACGCCGACGCCGCCGTAGAGCAGCACCCCGCTCGCCATCAGCACGCGCAACAGCCCCGGTGAGATCACGCGCCGGGCGCTGTCGAGGCCGAACACCAGCGCATAGAGGATCAGCGCCGCGGCGAAGATCACGCCGGCCTGGAAGCCGCCCCCCGGACCGAAATCGCCGTGGAACTGGACGTACAGCGCGAACAGCAGGATCAGCGGGATCAGCAGCTTGGCGACGACGTGCAGGACGATGTGGTGGCTCATCGCGGCTCCTCGTCATCGTCCTCGCGACGGCCACCGAGCAGCAGCAGCACGCCGATGCCGGCGGTCAGGATCACCACCGTCTCACCGAGAGTGTCGTAGCCACGGTAACTGGCGAGCACCGAGGTGACCATGTTGGGCACGCCGGTCTCGTTCGGTGAATCCTGGATGTAACGCGGCGCGACATGGGTGTGCACCGGCGCATTGGGATCGCCGAAGCGCGGCATGTCGAGGGTGGCGAAGACCAGCGCTCCGCCGGTGACCAGCACCACCGCCAGCGGCAGCCAGCCACGCCCGCGCGGCGGGGCCTCCTCGCGCCCGACCAGGCCCAGCGTCGCCAGCATCAGCACCGTCGAGATGCCGGCGCCGACCGCGGCCTCGGTGAACGCGACGTCGACGGCATCGAGGGCGATGAACAGCAACGCCGCATGCAGCGAGTAGATGCCGGTCAGCATCACCGCGGCGAACAGGTTGCGCAGGCGCACCACCGCAAGCGCGATCACGACCAGGAATCCGAGCAGCACGTAGTTGATCAGGAGTTCGATGACGCCCCTCCGTCGTCGTCGTCGACCTCTGGCTCGAGCCCGCCCTGCAGCGCGGACTTGGCCAGCGCATGGGTCGCGGTTGGCACCGTGAACAGCAGGAAGAAGAAGATCAGCACCAGGCGCAGTGCGACGTCGAGACTCTCGGCCTGCAGCAGCAGGCCGAGCAGCACCAGGCCGGCGCCGAGCGTATCGATGACCCCCGACGCGGGCAGGCGGCTGAAGAAATCGGGCAGTCGCAGCACACCGATGCCGCCGGCGACGCAGAACAGGCCACCGGCCACGAGGCAGATCCAACTCGCAACGTCGAGCAGCAGGGCCACTAACCGCCCTCCCGCCGCCGGCTGTGACCAAGACTGCCGGACTCGAAGTACTTGAGCGTGGCGATCGTGGTGATGAAGCTGATCAGCGCGTAGACCAGCGCGATATCGAGAAACGCCGGACGGCCGGACAGGAAGCCGAGCACGGCGATACCGAGCACGGTGCTGGTGCCGAACATGTTGACCGCGAGGATGCGATCGAACAGCGACGGCCCGCGCAGTGCCCGCAGCAGCGCGAGCGCCATGGTCACCAGCACCAGGAACAGCCCGGTGGTGAACATCTCAGGCCTCCCGTTCCATGCCGGTCACGCGCCGGGCCATGTCGCCCGAACGTACCGCATCGGCCGCCTCGCTGCTCAGCGCGTGCACCACGACCTCGCCGTCGCCGACGTCGAGCGACACGGTGCCCGGGGTCAGGGTGATGGCGTTGGCGTAGATGGTCTCGCGCAGCGGACTCATGTCGCCGGTCGGCACGCGGATGATGCTGCGCTCGATCGGCAGGCGCGGGTCGAGGACACGGCGCACGACGTCGATGTTCGACTTGACGATCTCGACCATCAGCCAGGGCCAGAAGGTCAGCGCGCGACGCGTAAAGTGCAGCGGCACCGACTCGTGATCGATGACGTCCATGCGCTTCGCCAGCCACACCACCAGTCCCACCGACAGCGCGCCGAAGGCCAGCAGCAGGGCCGTGTAGTGGCCCGAAAGACCCAGCCAGAACAGCGCCAGCAGTAGGCTCATGTTGATCAGGTGAAACATCGCTTGTCGGCTTCCCTTGAGGGCGCGCGCCGCGCAGGCGTCGGAGCTATTCTGTCACGAGGGCGTGGCTAAATGCGAAAGCACAAGAATGACCACAAAACCGTCAGGGGTGCCGGCGCACCCGCGGGCAGCGCGCGAACTGTTGTGCTTCAGAACAGCTCCGGGTGGCGCGGCGTCATGGTGCGGTAGTGGGTCTGGATCGTGGCCATGTCCTCCTCGAGTGACGCGCCCGGCTCGAGCAACGGTCCGAGCACCAGCCGCTTGCGCCCATAATCCAAGCCGCCGAGCAGGATCGGCACCCCGGCGGCACGCGCGATGTGCCAGAACCCGGTCTTCCAGCGCTCGACCTTGCTGCGCGTCCCCTCCGGCGTGACCACCAGCAGCAGCCCCTCGCGCCGCGCGAATTCGTCGGCCACCTGCTCGACGACGCCGTGGGCGGCGCGGCGATCGATCGCGAGGCCGCCGAGCCAGCGCATGATGCCGCCGAAGGGCGGCCTGAACAGCGTGTGCTTGCCCATCCAGTGCAGTTCCAGGCCGAGCGCGAAGGCGCCGGTCATGCCGTACACGAAGTCCCAGTTCGAGGTGTGCGGCGCAGCGACGATCACCAGCTTGCCGCGGTCGGGCATGTCACCCTCGAACGACCAGCCGGCGAGACGCAGGCAGGTCGCGGCCAGGCCGCGCGTGAACGCATTGCCCCTGCGCGGTACGGCCGGGCCTGGCACGGGGGTGGGCGGGGGATGGCCGCGTTCGCTCATCGCTGCATTCTGCCAGAGCAGCCGGGCAGGACAACCGCGAACTCAGCGCGCCTCGCCGAAGGCTTCCCCGGGTCTGCGCCAGGCGAGGCAGGCGAGCAGGGCGAGCGCACCGGCCACGGCCATCACCAGGGCCATCGGCCACGGCGTGCCGTCGTGGTAGTGACCGACCAGCATGCCGGCCACGCCACCGAGACCCATCTGCACGAACCCGAGCAGCGACGAGGCGGCCCCCGCCATGCGCGGGAACGGCGCCAGCGCCGCGGCGAAACCGACCGGGATCGCGAGCCCGGCCCCGCTGAAATAGACCCCGCACGGGACCAGCACCGAGGCCAGTGTCGCCACCCCGAACAGTGCCGGCAGCGCCATGCCGAGGCCACCGGCCAGGCACAGTGCGCAGCCCGTGGTCACCAGGCGCGCGGTGCCGTAACGGGCCAGCAGGCGGCCCGAGAGGAAACTGCCGCCCATGAAGCCGACCACCGCGACGAGGAACCCTAGACCGAAGCGTTCCGGGGGCAGGCCGAGAACCTCGATCAGCACGAACGGGCTGCCGGAGATGAACGCGAACAGCCCGGCGAACGACGCCGACACCGCCAGCGTGCAGGCCAGGAACCCACGATGGCGCAGCAGGCTGGCGAAGTTGCGCAGCACCCGCGCCGGGCGGGTCGCATCGGCATCGCGGGCGAAGTGGCTCTCCGGCAGCGCGAACCAGGTCAGGGTGAGCACCAGCGCACCGAACACCGCCAGCGCGACGAAGTTCGCGCGCCAGCCGAAGGCAACCTCGAGGACGCCGCCCAGTGACGGGGCGGCGGCCGGGATCAGCGCCATCGCGGTGCCCATGTAGGCGAGCATGCGCCCGGAGTCGACCGGCCCGTAGAGGTCGCGCACCACCGCGCGCCCCAGCACGGGACCCGCGCAGGCCCCCAGCGCCTGGATGAAGCGGCCGGCCACCAGCCCCTCCACGGTCGTCGCCATCAGGCAGCCGAGGCTCGCGACGAGGTAGAGCACCAGCCCACCGAGCAGCACCGGGCGCCGCCCGAAGCGGTCCGACAGCGGCCCGTAGGCGAGTTGCGCCACCGCGAAGCCCCAGACGAACGCGGTCAGGGTCAGCTGCACCGCGGCGATGTCGGTCGCGAACGCCTGCTGCATCGCCGGCAGCGACGGCAGGTAGAGGTCGGTGGAGATCGGCCCGTAGGCAACCAGCGCCGTCAGCGTGACGGCACGCCAGCGGCGCGGCGCCGGGCTCGGGGTCTGCTGCATCGCGGGTCTGCCAGGGAATCAGGTACGCCGGGAGGGTGGCGCGGGGCCAGTAGAACATGGGGCGAACGGGCCGGCAACGCTTCGCTTGACTGGCCGCGCGCCCCCTCGCACGATGCTCGCAGACCCATCAGCCAGGCGCGCGGCCAACTCCTGCCCTTCGCGATCGTCATGCACCACGCCCTCCCGCTCCGCTACCACGAGCCGCTCTACCGCCCCCCGAGCGAGGCCCGTTCGCTGATCCTGCAGGCCACCATCGGCTGCTCGTGGAACCGCTGCACCTTCTGCGAGATGTACACCGACCGCCGCTTCCGTCCGCGTCCCACCGACGAGGTGCTGGCCGAGATCGATGCCATGGCACGGCACCCGGTCCGCCCACGCCGCGTGTTCCTCGCCGACGGTGACGCACTGGTGCTCTCCAACCGGCGCCTGCTGCCGCTGCTCGCAGCGATCCGCACGCAGCTGCCGTGGGTGACCCGGGTCGCCTGTTACGCCTCGCCGGCGAACCTGCTCGCGAAGTCGCCCGACGAGCTCGCCGAGCTGCGTGCCGCGGGGCTGCGGCTGGTCTACCTCGGCATCGAGTCGGGCGATGACGAGGTGCTCACGCACACCGTCAAGGGTGCAACCCATGCAGAGACCGTGTCCGCGCTGCAACGTGCCGGCAAGGCCGGGATCAAGCGTTCGGTGATGATCATCAACGGCCTCGGTGGACGCGAGCTCAGCGACCGCCACGCCGACGCCTCGGCCGCGCTGCTCAACGCCAGCCAGCCCGAGTACGTCTCGGTGCTGGCGCTGATGCTCCACGACGACGGACACCGGCACCGCGCCGCGTTCGGTCCCGCGTGGCAGGCACTGGACGACCGCGAACTGCTGTTCGAGTTGCGCCGCCTGCTCGCGGCGTGCGAACTCGAGCGCGCGCTGTTCCGCAGCAATCACGCCTCCAACCGGCTGGCACTCGCGGGTACGTTGAACCGCGACCGCGACCGCCTGCTCGCCGAGCTCGACGCCGTCCTCGCCGGCGACCCCGGACGGCTGCGTCCGGTGGCCGGCCTGCGCTTGTGAAAGGCCACAGCGTGCCCAGACCCGTGCCCGACCGGGCGACGCTGCAGCGGCTACGCGAGCTCCTCGCGCAGCCGACCGCTCCTTACCGCGAGGGCGCGGTGCGTGCCTGGGCAGTGGAACGGCTCGCCAGTGCGGGCGTGCCCTGCTGTGACGACCCGGATGGGAACCTGGTGGTGGGTGCCGACTCGCTCGCCGGCTACCGGCGCGCCCTCGCGCGCCGCGACGACGGCGCGGCGGTGGTTCTGGTCGCGCACATGGATCACCCCGGCTTCCACGGCGTGCGCTGGGTCGCGGCGCAACAACTCGCGGTGCGCTGGCACGGTGGTGGACCGGTGCGCCACCTCGACGGGGCACGCGTCTGGCTCAGCGTCGACGGCGTGCGCGAACTCCAGGGCGTGATGCGCGAGCCACAGCCGGCCCGGCATGGGCACGGCCTACGCAGCGCGGTCGTCGAGCTGGCCGAAGCGCCACAACCGCGCCCTGCGGCACGGCGGTTCTACGGTGGTCTCGCGTTCCGTGCGCCCAACTGGCGTGCCGGTCACCGGCTCTACACGCGCGTCGCAGACGACCTGACCGGGGTGTTCGCGATCGTCGAGAGCGCGATCGCCGCGCGCCGGCGGCGCCCCGGCGCACCCGCGCTGTTCGGCCTGCTGACCCGCGCCGAGGAGGTCGGCTTCGTCGGCATGCTCGCCCATCTCGAGGCGGGCTGGCTGCAGCGGGCCCGACGACCGCTGCTCTGCGTCAGCCTCGAGGCGTCCCGGCACGGTCCCGGTGCGCGGCTCGGCGAAGGTCCCGTGGTGCGCCTCGGCGACCGCCAGGGGCCGTTCGCCCCCGACGGCAGCAGACGCCTCGCGACCCTGGCCGCACGGCTGCTCGAGGGCCGGCACCAGCAGCGCCTGATGGACGGCGGCAGCTGCGAGGCGAGCGCGATGCTCGCACACGGTCTGCCGGCCGCAGGCCTCGCTGTGCCGCTCGGCAACTACCACAACCAGAACCTCGACGGCGGACAGGACGCCGGTGCTGCAGGTGGCCCGGCACCCGAGTTCGTCGACCTGCGTGACATCGCCGGGCTGCTGACGCTCTGCCAGGGGCTGGCGCAACGGCGCTGGCTCGACGACCCCTGGGCCACGACGCGGCAGCGACTCGGGCAACGGCTGCGTGGCGCGCGACGCCTGCTGCTGACGCGCTGAAGAGACGACCGTCAGGCGTCGAGCCCGAGAAATCCGCGCAGTTCCGCCCAGATCACCTCGAGCGAGGGGTCGAGGCTGTGACCGTCGGCGAGCAGCATGACACGCGCCGCGCGGTTCTCGCCGAGGTAGTCGATGCTGCGCTGGTAGGGCACGGTCGGGTCGTCGATGCCGTGGAACACCAGCGCCGGGACCTGCCTGGCGAACGGGGTGGCGTCGTGCCGCGCTAGATCGCGTACCAGGTCGTAGTGCAGCCAGCGCTGCGCGGCATCCGCCTCGGCCGGCAGCCGCAGGCGACCGTCCCGCTGCCATTGCGCCATGATCTCGACACCGAACAGCGACTCGAGCAGTTCGCCGAAGCCGAATGCCGGCGCGAGCAGCACCAGCCGCGCCACGCGCGGGTCCCGCTCGGCGAGCAGCGCTGCCAGGTAACCGCCGAAGCTCGAACCGATCAGCGTGACCGGACCGGGCTCACCGGCGAGCAGCGCGTCGAGGACCGCCATCTGGCGGGTCAGCGTCAGGTGCGGAAAGTCGCCGGCGTTGAGGTCGGGCACCTCGAGCTCGATGCCGTGGCGCGCGAGGCGCGTGCCGAACCACGCCGCCTTGTGCGAACCGGGACCCGAGGCGAAGCCGTGCAGGTAGAGGTGGCGGGCCATGGCAGTCGACGCGGCGCGACGCGGCTCACAGACCGGCGCGGTAGGCCTCGAGCGCGCTGCGCACCCGGGCGAACTCGTGGTCCAGGGTCCCGACCATGTCGCGCAACGACGGGTCGGCCCCATCCTGCTTGGCCCGCAGGTGCAGTTCCGAGCAGCGTTCGCTGAAACGGCGCGCACCGACGTTGGCGCTGCTGCCCTTGAGGGTGTGCGCGACCTGGACCAGCGCTTCGGAATCCCGCTCGACGGCCTCGCCGAGTTCTGCGAGGCGCCGCGCGGTGTCGTCGAGGTAGGCGTCGATCAGCTCGCGGATCTCGTCGCCCATCACCTCGCGCAGCTCGTCGAGGGTCGCGCGGTCGACGGCGTCATCGACGGCCGGGGTCGCCGGACCCTGAACCGGCGCCGTGGCCGCCGGGGACGGCAACTCCTGCGCCAGATCGCCACCGGCATCCGGCGCCTCGACGACGCCCGGCGCGTGGCACCAGTAGTCGATCTTCTGCTTGAGGTCGGCGATGCGCACCGGCTTGGCGAGGTAGTCGTCCAGGCCTGCGGCGAGACATTTCTCGCGTTCACCGCCGAGCGCGTGCGCGGTCATCGCGACGATCGGCACGCGCGTCCCGGCGGCCTCCCGGGCACGGATCTCGGCGGTTGCGGTGTAGCCATCCATGACCGGCATCTGGCAATCCATCAGCACCAGGTCGTAGCGGCTGCGTTCGATGGCGCCGAGTGCCTGTTGACCATCACCCACGGCATCGGTCTCGTAGCCGAGCTTGCGCAGCATGCCGGCCGCGACCTTCTGGTTGACCAGGTTGTCCTCGACCACCAGGATGCGCCCGGTCTGCGCCCGGGGCGTGACGGCGCGCGGCCGGTGGGCGCGGGATTGCAGTCCGGTCACCTTGATCAGGGTGTCGAACAGCTGTGACTGGCTCACCGGCTTGTTGAGGTACCCCGCGATACCGCTGCGCAGTGCCTCATCCGCGGCCACCGAGCCGCCGTAACGCGTAACCATGACCAGGTGCGGGGCCCCGAGCCGTGTGTCGCCGCCGATGAGCTCGGCCAGTTCGAGCCCGTCCATCTCGGGCATCAGCCGGTCGAGCAGCACCAGCTCGAACGGGCGCGCCTCCTCCAGTGCAGCCGCCTCGAGTCGCGCTAGCGCCTCGCTGCCACTGCCGACCGCCTCGCAGTCGACATGCCACGCGGCCAGCAGACTGCGCAGGTAGGCGCGGCTCACGGCGCTGTCGTCGACCACCAGCACGCGCAGTCCCTCGAGCGATTCACGCCCCCCGGCGGTGCGTGTGGCGCTTCCTCCACGCGCCGGGCGCAACGGGATCGTGAACCAGAAACGGGTGCCCAGGCCGGGCGCACCATCGACGTCGATCTCGCCACCGAGCATGCGCACCAGCTGGGCGCAGATCGCCAGGCCGAGGCCCGTGCCGCCAAAGCGCCGGGTGATGGAGCTGTCGGCCTGGGCGAACGGCGCGAACAGCTGCTCGCGCCGGTCCGGCTCGAAGCCGATGCCGGTGTCCTCGACCTCGAAGCGGACGGGCACGCTGCCGTCTTCCTGGACGCTGCCGTCGGTCGTCACGCGCAGCGTTACGTGCCCCTCGCTGGTGAACTTCAGCGCGTTGTCGACCAGGTTGGAGAGCACCTGGCGGATGCGCACCACGTCGCCACTGACCTGGCCCGGCAGGCCGACATCGACCTCGGTCTCGAGGAGCAGGCCGGCCGCACGGGCCCGCACGCCGAACAGGTCGCCGACCTCGGCGACCAGGCGGTCGAGATCGAAATCGATCGCCTCGATCTGCAGCTGACCGGCCTCGATCTTGGAGTAGTCGAGCAGGTCGTTGATCAGCGTCAGCAGCACGTCCCCGGAAGCGTGGGCCATCTCGACGTACTCGAGTTGCTCGCCCTCCATCTGGCCGTCCTCGAGCAGCGACAGCATGCCGAGCAGGCCGTTGATGTGGGTACGTATCTCGTGGCTCGCGTTGGCGAGGAACTCGCCCTTGGCCTGGTTGGCATGCTCGGCGTCGTTGCGTGCCTCTTCGAGCTCACGCTCCATGGCGCGCCGTGAAAGCACCTCCTCCTCGAGCTGCGCGTTGATGCGCCGCAGCTCGGCGGTACGCGCCTCGACGCGCGCCTCGAGTCCGTCCAGGGCACTGGCGCGCTGCGCCTCCACACGCAGACGTTCGATCTCGGTCTGCGCACGCGAGGCGATGATCTGGATCATCGACGACGAGATGTCCGCCTGGTCGATCGGACGCGCATCGAGCAGCACGAGAATGCCGATCGGCTGCTCGTTGGCGTCGAGCAGTGGGGTCCCGGCGTAGCTGTCGACCCCCATCTCCTGCAGCAGGCGGTCGTCCGGAAACGACTGCTGGACACCGCTCGGGTAGAAACAGACCCCACGGCGCATGACGTTCTCGCACGGCGTCCCCGGCAGGCGGTAGCTGATGTTGCCGGCGAGCTTGCCATGGGCATGCACCGCCACGGTGTCGACCTGCGCGGGGTCGCTGGGGTTGAGCTGGCCGATGAAGACGTAGGCGTAACCGAGCCGGTGGCCCAGAAAGTCGACCAGGCCCTCGAACAAGGGCACGCCCGACTTCGACGACAGCAGCGCAGCGAGCTCGTTGAGCGATGCGATGTGCCGGTCGTAGCTGCGCATCTGCCACAGGTAGGCCATGGCCAGTCCGGCGAATCCGATCAGCGCAGCGGCGGCCAGGTAGACGAAGATGAGCGTGGCGTCGTGGATCTCGCGCATATCGACGGCGTGCTGTGCACGCGCCGCATCGAGCTGCGCACGCCTCACCTCGTCGACCAGTTCGCTAGCCACGAGGGCGCTGCGCTGCAGCGCCTCGTAGTCTTCAGGCCACGGCTCCGGGCTGCGCGCGAGGGGGCCGGCGACACGTGACAACTGCTCGTCGATTTCGGCCAGCATGCGATTGAGCTGGCCGGTGAGCAGCACGTCCATCGCCAGGTCGGATTCGCCGAACCGCAGCCAGCTGGCGCGCGCGCTGCGGAAGGCCTCGAGCAGCGGCAGCAAGCGCTCGGCGGTCGAGGCCGTGCGCAACCCCTCGAGTGGCGCCTCCGGGTGATCGTCCAGGTTCAGTGCCACCAGGCTGTCGGCGAGCCGGTCGAGCGTGGCGGTCACCGGCGAGGCCGGGCCGGCCATTTGCGTCGAGCGCGCCGAGAGCAGCTCCAGGGCGGAGAGCCCGTAGATCAGCGTGACCACGATCAGGATCGCGAAAGCCGCGAGCAGCATGCTCCTGCGCAACCCCGGCGGCATGCCGAGATCGCCACGTGGCGTTGCCGTGTCGATTCCGATGCGCTCGCTCATCCCTGCCCTGACGCACCGCCTCCGGTTGTCCAAGCCGCGGCCAGGGTCTGGCAACGCGGCACGACGGTTCGCGTGCGGAGCAGTCTGCAGCAAGGCCGGCGTGGCGTGCAACACGCGCCACTCGGCAGCGACTCAAACATAGCGTGGGGGCTCACCCTCCGGGCGGGTCTTGAAGCGGCGGTAGGTCCACTGATACTGCGCCGGCAACTCGCGCACACACGCCTCGATCGCGGCATTGAGCGCCGTCGCGGCCACCAGCGGATCGGCATCGGC
>CBDTVS010000019.1:0-11473 GCA_965364245.1 uncultured Gammaproteobacteria bacterium
GTGCGCGGCATCGTGGTGCCGGCGATCGCGGCCCCGGGCTGGCCGGCACTGCGTGCGCTGTGCGCCGCGCATGCCGATCTGCACCCCGCCTACGGCCTGCATCCGGTGTTCGTCGCCGATCATGCTGACGACGACCTCGCGGCGCTCGAGGCGCAGCTGGCCGCGGGTGACGCGGTCGCGGTCGGCGAGATCGGGCTCGACCACGTCGTGCCGGGGCTCGACCGTGACCGCCAGCGCGCGCTGCTCGACGCGCAGCTCGCGATCGCCGCGACCGCCGGGCTGCCGGTGCTGCTGCACGTGCGCAAGGCGCACGACGCGATGCTCGCGGCGCTGCGTCATGCGCGGGTATCCGGCGGCATCGCGCATGCCTTCAACGGCAGCCTGGAGCAGGCCGGCCGCTACCTCGACCTCGGCTTCCGGCTCGGCTTCGGCGGCATGCTCACCTTCGAGCGCTCGCGCAAGCTACGCACGCTGGCGCGCGACCTGCCCCCCGAGGCGTTGGTGCTCGAGACCGACGCGCCCGACCTGGCCGTCGCCAGCCATCGCGGTGAGCGCAACAGCCCCGCCTACCTGCCCGAGGTGCTCGCCGCGCTCGCCGAGGTGCGCGACGAGGCGCCGGAGGCGGTCGCCGCACAGACCACGCGCAATGCCCGGGAGGTCCTTCGGCTGGCCGAATGAGGCATTGATTTTCAAGGCCGTTATTGCCTTCCATCAATGGACAACAGCGCATGGACCACCAAAATGGGCTACGGTATGACAATCGCATGAAGGAACAGGGAGGCGGTCTCCCCGCCGGTTCCGGCCATGCATCCGCACCGCTCGCAACCCGGCGCCCGGCGTCGGCGCGGTCGGTGTCTCGTTTCGGCAAGCCCAGGACGGGCACGTACCGCGTTCGTGTTCGACACGACGTTTTCACCACCAGAGAAGAAGGGCTCTACCCAATGAAGAAAATCCTCGTATCTGCCATCCCGGCGCTTGCGCTGTCGGTCGCCGTTGGCGCCGCCCAGGCAGGCGAGACGCTCGACGCCGTCAAGGCCAAGGGCTTCGTCCAGTGCGGTGTCTCCACCGGCCTGCCAGGTTTCTCGGTTGCCGACGACAAGGGCAACTGGGGTGGTCTCGACGTCGACGTCTGCAAGGCGGTCGCCGCCGCGGTCTTCGGTGACGCGGGCAAGGTCAAGTTCTCGCCGCTGACCGCCAAGGAGCGCTTCACCGCGCTGCAGTCGGGCGAGATCGACATGCTCTCGCGCAACACCACCTGGACGCTGACCCGCGACTCCAACCTCGGCCTGAACTTCGCCGGCGTGAACTACTACGACGGCCAGGGCTTCATGGTCAGCAAGAAGCTCGGCGTCAAGAGCGCCAAGGAGCTTGACGGCGCCTCGGTCTGCATCCAGGCCGGCACCACCACCGAGCTGAACCTGGCCGACTATTTCCGCGCCAACAAGATGAACTACGAGCCGATCACCTACGACACCTCCGACGAGACCGTGAAGGGCTTCGAGGCGGGCCGCTGCGACGTGCTGACCTCCGACCAGTCGCAGCTCTACGCACTGCGCATCAAGCTCTCCAACCCGGACGGCGCGATGGTGCTGCCCGAGGTGATCTCCAAGGAGCCGCTGGGTCCGGTCGTGCGCCAGGGTGACGACGACTGGTTCAACATCGTGCGCTGGTCGCTGAACGCGATGCTCAATGCCGAGGAGCTCGGCGTGACGTCGGCCAATGCCGACGAGATGAAGAACAGCTCGGATCCCAACGTGCGCCGTCTGCTCGGCCTCGAGGGCATCAAGGGCGAGGGCCTCGGTCTGGCCGACGAGTGGGCCTACAACATCGTCAAGCAGGTCGGTAACTACGGTGAGGCGTTCGAGCGCAACGTCGGTACCGGCAGCCCGCTGGGCATCGCCCGTGGCCTCAACGCACTGTGGAACAACGGCGGCATCCAGTACGCGCCGCCGATTCGCTGAGCGAAGCCGGGGCGGGGTCACGTGACCCCGCCCCGCACCCTTCGCGCGTGACGTGACACGTTCCGTGCCCCCTCATCGCAGAGGCCGTGCCCCATGAGTGACCAGCCGAGCGACGCGACGATCCCGGGCAAGCCGGCGCCCTGGAACGACCCGAAGATCCGCGCCATCGTCTTCCAGGCGATATTGGTCGGCGTGGTCGTGATGTTCGGCTTCTACCTGATCAACAACACGCTCTACAACATGGAGCAGCGCGGTATCTCGACCGGCTTCAGCTTCCTCGAGAAGGAGTCGGGCTTCGGTGTCACCCAGTCGCTGATCGAGTACGACGAGACCCATAGCTACGGCCGCACCTTCTTCGTCGGCCTGCTCAATACCGTGCTGGTGTCGGTGCTCGGCATCTTCTTCGCCACCCTGCTCGGCTTCGTCATGGGTGTCGCACGGCTGTCGACCAACTGGCTGGTCGCGCGGGTCGCGACCGCCTACATCGAGATCTTCCGCAACATCCCGCTGCTGCTGCAGATCTTCTTCTGGTACTTCGCCGTCGGCATCAACTTCCCGCGGCCGAAGCAGAGTTACGCCATCGGCGAGACCCTGTTCCTGAACAACCGCGGCCTGTTCATGCCGCGCCCGGTGGCCGAGGACGGTTTCGGCCTGGTCGTCGCGGCGCTGGTGATCGCCATCGTCGCCGTGTTCTTCATGGTGCGCTGGGCCCATCGTCGCCAGGACGCCACCGGCCAGCCGTTCCACACCGTGTGGGCCTCGATCGGGCTGATCGTCGGCCTGCCGGCCGTCGCTTTCCTCGCCGCCGGCAGCCCGCTCAGCTGGGAGTACCCGGAACTGCGCGGTTTCAACTTCAAGGGCGGCATGAGCGTGCTTCCGGAGCTGTTCGCGCTGACCCTGGCGCTGACCGTCTACACCGGGACGTTCATCGCCGAGACGGTGCGCGCCGGCATCCAGTCGGTCTCCCACGGCCAGACCGAGGCGGCGCGCGCGCTAGGCCTGCGTGAATCGACGCTGTTGCAGAAGATCATCATCCCGCAGGCGATGCGCGTGATCATTCCGCCGCTAACCAGCCAGTACCTGAGCCTGACCAAGAACTCGTCGCTGGCGGCGGCGATCGGTTACCCCGACCTGGTCGCGGTGTTCGCCGGCACCACGCTCAACCAGACCGGCCAGGCGGTCGAGATCATCGCCATGACCATGGCCGTCTACCTCAGTCTGAGCCTGTCGATCTCGCTGTTCATGAACTGGTACAACGCCAAGATGGCGTTGCGGGAGCGCTAGCGTGGAAACCAAGCAATTCGAGCGCGGCCCGGACCTGCCGCCGCCGATCACCGAGATCGGAGCGATCGGCTGGTTGCGGCGCAACCTCTTCTCCAGCTGGCTGAACAGCCTCTTGACCGTGGTGGTGGCCTACCTGCTCTGGCTGATGGTGCCGCCGCTGATCGACTGGGCCCTGATTTCGTCCGACTGGACCGGGACTTCGCGCGAGGACTGCACCTCGGACGGTGCCTGCTGGGTGTTCGTCTCGGTGCGTTTCAACCAGTTCATGTACGGCTTCTACCCCGAGGCCCAGCAGTGGCGCATCGACCTGATCTACGGAACGCTGTTCCTGTTGATGATCCCGCTCTTCCTCAAGGCCTTCCCGTGGAAGACCTGGCTCGGTGGCTTCATCATCTTCGTCTACCCGTTCATCGCCTACGGCTTCCTCGACGGCTCCTGGTTCGGCCTCGAGGTGATCGAGACGACCAAGTGGGGCGGGCTGTCGCTGACCCTGATCCTGGCCGGCATCGGCTGCGTCGCGGCGCTGCCGCTCGGCATCCTGCTCGCGCTCGGCCGGCGCGCCACCGACATGCCGATCGTCAAGGCGATCTGCGTGGTGTTCATCGAGTTCTGGCGCGGCGTGCCGCTGATCACCGTGCTGTTCATGTCCTCGGTGATGCTGCCGCTGTTCCTGCCCGAGGGGGTCACCTTCGACAAGCTGATGCGGGCGCTGATCGGCATCACGCTGTTCCAGTCGGCGTACATGGCCGAGGTGGTGCGTGGTGGCCTGCAGGCGATCCCGAAGGGGCAGTACGAGGCGGCCGACGCCCTCGGCCTCGGTTACTGGAAGAAGACCGCGCTGATCATCATGCCGCAGGCGCTGAAGATCGTGATCCCCGGCATCGTCAACACCTTCATCGCACTGATCAAGGACACCACGCTGGTGCTGATCATCGGCCTGTTCGAGCTGCTCGGCATGATCCAGAACGCGCTGAACGACCCCAACTGGCTCGGTTTCTCCACCGAGGGCTACGCCTTCACCGCGCTGGTCTTCTGGATCATCTGTTTCAGCCTCTCGCGCTACAGCATGCACATCGAGCGCAAGCTGCACACCGGCCACAAGCGCAACTGACGCGCCCTCAAGAATCGGAGTCGACCATGAGCGAAACCGCACCCCAGAGCCAGCCGGCCAACGACGAGGTCATGATCGAGCTGCGCGGCATGCACAAGTGGTACGACAAGTTCCACGTGCTCAAGGACATCAACCTGACCGTGCACAAGGGCGAGCGCATCGTCGTCTGCGGGCCTTCCGGGTCCGGCAAGTCGACCATGATCCGCTGCATCAACCGTCTCGAGGAGCACCAGCGCGGCCAGATCATCGTCGATGGCAACGAGCTGACCGGCGACCTCAAGCACGTCGAGCTGATCCGCAAGGAAGTGGGCATGGTGTTCCAGCACTTCAACCTGTTCCCGCACCTGACCGTGCTCGACAACTGCACGCTGGCGCCGATCTGGGTACGCAAGATGCCGCGTCGCGAGGCCGAGGAGGTGGCGATGAACTACCTCGAGAAGGTCAAGATTCCGGAGCAGGCGAAGAAGTACCCGGGCCAGCTCTCGGGCGGCCAGCAGCAGCGCGTGGCGATTGCCCGCTCGCTGTGCATGAGCCCCAAGATCATGCTGTTCGACGAGCCGACCTCGGCGCTCGACCCGGAGATGATCAAGGAGGTGCTCGACACCATGATCGAGCTCGCCGAGACCGGCATGACGATGATCTGCGTGACCCACGAGATGGGCTTCGCCAAGACCGTGGCCAACCGCGTGATCTTCATGGACGCCGGCGAGATCGTCGAGGAGAACGAGCCCCACGAGTTCTTCAACAACCCGCAACAGGATCGCACCAAGCTGTTCCTGAGCCAGATCCTCGGCCACTGAGCCGGTGCGCCGTGCCGGTCCGCGCTGCCGCGCTGGTCGGCCTGCTACTGGCCGCGCCGCTGTCCGCCGAGACCGAGTCGCAGCTGCCCCCGACCTGCGAGGCGCTGCTCGCCGCGGGTGAGTTCAGCAGCCGGTACCGGGTCATCGACCCGGTCGCGCGGGTCACCGCGTGCCGTATGAAGGGCGCCATCGAGGCCGACATCTTCGACCTGCTGCTCAAGGGGCGCGTCGCGCAGTGGTCGGAACGCTGCTTCACCGAGCGCGAGCAGGCCTACCTGCACGGGGTGCTGCGCCAGGCCACGCTGCAGACGATGCCGTTCGTGTCCGAGGCCAACTGCGCGGAGAATCTCGAGCGGCTGCTCAAGCTGCCCGAGCCACGCAGGTCGCGCTGAGCGTCGCCTGCCCGCACCCTGACCCGATTCCCATACACCCTCGAAGACGGCCGCCGTGCGGCCCGGAGCCTCCGCGATGATGAAACTGTTCAGGAACGACGACCTCGGCAAGCTGATCCTGCGCGTGAGCGTCGGCGGTCTGATGCTGTTCCACGGCGTCGCCAAGATCCTCAACCCCGGGTCGCTGAAGTACATCGGCGGCCAGCTGGCGGAACTCGGTCTGCCGCAGTTCATCGCCTACGGCGTATTCCTCGGCGAGGTGGTGGGTCCGCTGCTGGCGATCGTCGGCCTCTACGCGCGTATCGGCGGGCTGCTGATGGCCGGCAACATGGTGTTCGCGATCGTGCTGGTCCACACCGGCGAGCTGTTCATGCTGAGCCAGCACGGCGGCTGGGCGCTCGAGCTGCAGGCGCTGTTCCTGTTCGGCGCACTGGCGATCCTGTTCCTCGGCAGCGGTGGCATGGCGCTCAGGCGCGACTGACCGGCCGTCCGCGTGGTGTGATCAGCTGCAGACGCGGTTGCGCCCGGCGCCCTTGGCCAGGTAGAGCGCCTGGTCGGCTTTCTTGAGCACGTCCGTCGGGAGCGGGTGGCGGGCGTCCCGCTCGGCAACGCCGATGCTGACGGTCACCGAGACCAGGCGTCCCCGGCCCGTGGCCGGCCGGCCCTTGCGTGGCCGCTTGCGCCGCTCGACCGCGGGCCGCTGCTTGCCGCGCAGCTGGAAGCCGCTGTCGGCGATCGCCTGGCGCAGCCGCTCGAGGTGCGGCGTGGCCTGTGCCACGTCTTTGCCCGGGAACAGCACCGTGAACTCCTCGCCACCGTAGCGGTACGGCTTGCCGCCACCGCGTACCTCGCGCATGCGCGTCGCGACCAGCTTGAGCACCTGGTCGCCGACGTCGTGGCCGTGGCGGTCGTTGAATTTCTTGAAGTGGTCGACATCGAGCATCGCGATCACGTAATGCGAACCGAGCTTGGCCAGCTCCTCCTCGAGGGCGCGGCGGCCCGGCAGGCCGGTCAACTCGTCGCGGTAGGCCATGCGGTGGGAGTCACGGATGATCGCGATCAGCACCAGCAGCGCGGCCGCGGTCGCGTAGAGCGCCACGGCCTCCGGCGTGGCGGCGTGGTGCAGCATCAGCGCCAGCGCGGCAAGCACGCCGACCAGGTCGAGCGCGAAGGCTTCGCGCTTGAGCACGAAACGCAGCATCAGCAGCATCGCGGAGAGCGCGAGCGCGAGCAGTGCCGGTTCCGTCAGCAGGCCACCGGTCAGCCCCTGCGGCAGCCCGAGCGGTGCGGCCTGCAGCGGGGTGGTCAGCAGGTTTGGGCGCGAGGTGGCGAGCACGGCGACCAGACCTGCCTGCAGCAACACGCCGGCGCAGCGCCACGCACCGTGACGGGTGAAGACGCCGCGCTCGCGCAGCCAGGCGAACGCGGCCACGTTGAGCGGCAGCAGGCAGGCCAGGCCGAGGCGCATGGCCTCCACATCGAGCCGCGCGCCGTGCACACGCCAACCGATGGGTTGGCTCATGGTCCAGTGGAAGCCGGCCAACATCAGCAGCAGGAAGAACGCGCGACCGCGGCCGAACAGCAGGGCCAGCAGCAGCCCCGGCACCAGCAGCAGGTAGGGGAGCCAGGGGGTCAGCGCATTGAACGACCCCGGGTAGCGCCCGGACTGCAGCAGCAGGTAGGCGACCGCCAGCAGTGCGCCCGGCAGCGCCACGGCCAGCAGCAGCCGTGCCAGCCAGCCGCGCAGCAAAGCGGGCAGGGGCATCACGCCGGGCGGCTCAGGCGAGCTCCTCGTCGCCCAGCGTCACCGCATCGGTGCCCTTGCCGCGCGAGGCCGGCGTCGCGCGGTCCCAGGCCCAGTCGCGCAGCGTCTTGATCTGCTCGCTCATGGTGCGCGACAGCGGCACCACACGGCGCGCGACGGCGCGCAGGTCGGAGGTGGTGAAGGGCCGGCCCTCGTGCAGGCCCTGGGTACGCGCGGCGATCACCGCCTGCTCGATCTCGGCGGCGTTCCAGCCGTCGGTGTCGCGCACCAGGGCGCCGAGGTCGAAGTCGGTCGGATTCGCGGCCTGGCGCGCGAGGTGGATCTCGAGCAGCTCGCGCCGTTCGCCGACATCGGGCAGGTCGACGAAGAAGACCTGGTCGAAGCGCCCCTTGCGGATCATCTCGGCCGGCAGGTCCTCGATGCGGTTGGCGGTGGCGGCGACGAACACCAGCGGCGGCTTCTCCTGCATCCAGGTCAGGAACGCCGAGAACAGGTGGGTCGCCTCGCCCTTGCCCGGGCCGGTGAAGCCGAGGCCGTTCTCGATCTCGTCGATCCACAGCACCACCGGGGCCAGCGATTCGACGGTGCGCAGCGCGCGGTGGAAGGTCGCCTCCGGGTTGCCGTGGGCCCCGGAGAAGACGCGGTTCATGTCGAGGCGGAACAGCGGCACGCGCCACTCGCGGGCCAGCACCTTGGCGACCAGGCTCTTGCCACATCCACTGACGCCCATCACCAGCAGGCCGCGCGGCACCGGTTCGCCGGCGTCGACCGCGCGCTGGCCGAAAAGGCCGGCGCGGGTGGTGATCCAGGTCTTGAGCTCGGACAACCCGCCGATGCCCGCCAGGTCGCGGTCGGGCAGCACGTACTCGAGGAAGTCGCCGCCCGCGGCGAGGGTGCGCTTGGCCTGTTGCACGGCGTCGAGCACCCGCTCGGGCGACGGGGCGTCGCCGGCGTATACCGCGTGCAGCACGTGGCGCGCCTCGTCGAGACCGAGGCCGCGCAGCGCCTGGACCAGCAGTTCGCGGGTGGCGTCGTCGCGCGGTGCCTCGTCGCCGAGCACGTCATCGAGCAGCGCGTGCAGCTCGCCGGGGGCCGGCGGTGGGATCTCGAGCACCTGCAGGTTGCCGCGCAGCGACCTGGGGACCACCAGTTCGCTGTCGAGGATCAGCAGGCGACATTCAGGTCGCTCGCGCAGCCGGTAATAGGCGTCGCGCAGCGCACGCTGCAGCAGCGGCTCGTCGAGCCCGGACGCGAGGTCCCTGAACACCACGAAGCCGGGTTCGGCCCGTGCGGAGGCCTCGAGCACGGCCGTGACCGCATCGGCCCCGCCCGGCGTGTCGGTCCGCGCCCAGGCGCGCAGCGGCACCCCCTGCGCGTTGGCGATGCGCCCGAGGGCCGCGAGCACCCGCGCCTCGTCGGGCGAGTGCAGGTAGATCAGCGGGTGGCGACTGCCGAGGGCGTCGCGCAGCAGGTCGTCGAGCGATGCGTCGGGGGCGCGGGTCATGGCCTGGCTCATGGCTGCGGGGGCAGAACGATTCTACTGGCTCGGCACGTTTGCTGCGCGGCGTGATGGAATCGTGAGGTTCGCGTGAAGCCGGGGTGAACTCGCGAGCGTTCAATCGACCCTGCTAACCCAACATGGAGATGACGCGATGAACCTGCGCAACACGACCCTTTCCATCCTGACCGCCAGCGGTCTGCTGATCCTGTCCGGTAGCGCGCTCGCCGGCGAGAAGATGATGGACAACAAAGGCATGGCCGAGGCCAAGACGATGAGCGACGACGCCATGGCCAAGGAGGGCATGATGAAGAAAGAAGAGGGGATGATGAAAAAGGACGAGATGGCCAAGGACACCATGGCCAAGGAAGGGATGATGAAGGACGAGGAGAAGATGAAGGAGCAGGGCATGATGAACGAGACCATGCCCAAGGACGCGATGGCCAAGGAGGACATGATGAAGAAGGACGGCATGGCCAAGGGGACCATGGACAAGAAGATGTAGCGGGTCCCGGCACCGCCGGCCGGGCCGCGGCCCGGCCGCGCGCCGCGGGTTGCTACTATCGACGTATGCAACGCAGGGTCCTGATCGTCGAGGACGAGCCCGACATCGCCCGGCTGGTGCGCGAGCATCTCGCCGACGTCGGCTGCGACGCCGTGGTCGCCACGGATGCCGCCGGTGCGCGCGAGAGCTTCGCCGCGGGCGAGTTCGACCTCGTGGTGCTCGACCGCATGCTGCCCGACGGCGATGGACTGGTGCTGTGCGGCGAGTTTCGCCGTGCCGCAGCGACGTTGCCGATCCTGATGCTCACCGCGAAGTCGACCGAGCTCGACCGCGTGGTCGGCCTCGAGGTCGGCGCCGACGATTACCTGGTCAAGCCGTTCGGCGTGGCCGAACTCCAGGCACGCGTCAAGGCGCTGCTGCGGCGCGTGGAGGCGCTGCGCGGGGCGGCGGTCGCGCCGCCCACCGAGGAGCGACTCGAATGCGGCGGCCTGGCGATCGACGTCGCGCGCCGCAGCGTCGCGGTTGCCGGGGCGCCGGTCGAGCTGACCGCGCGCGAGTTCGACCTGTTGCTGTTCTTTGCCCGCCACCCGGGACGGGTGTTCAGCCGCATGCAGCTGCTGGACAAGGTGTGGGGCTACAACCACGAAGGTTACGAGCACACCGTCAATTCGCACATCAACCGGCTGCGCGCCAAGATCGAGCCCGAGCCGGCCCGGCCGCGTTACGTGCTGACGGTATGGGGCGTCGGCTACAAGTTCGCCGAATCCCCGCCCGGCTGAGCCGCGTGTTCCGCACCCTCTACGCCCGCCTCGCCGCCGTGCTCTGCGCGCTGCTGGTGGCGATCGGCCTGCTCTACGCCCTGCTGGTCACCACCTCGACCAGCCGCCACCTGCAGGCGCTGGCGCAGAACCTCAACCGCGACGTCGCGCGGCGCATCGTCGCCGACCGCAACCTGGTCGCCGAGGGGCGGCTGTCGATGGAGGCGCTCAAGGCCACGTTCAGCGCCTACATGGAGATCAACCCGAGCATCGAGATCTACCTGCTCGATCTCGACGGTCGCATCCTGTCGTTCTCGGCCGACCCGGACAAGGTCAAGCGCAACACGGTCGACCTCGCGCCGATCCACGCCTTCCTCACCGGTGCATCGTTTCCACTGCTCGGTGACGATCCGCGCTCGCACGACCGCATGAAGGCCTTCTCCGTCACGCCGGTGCCGAGCGCCGCCGAACCCGAGGGCTACCTGTACGTCGTGCTGCGCGGCGAGCAGTACGATGCGGCCCTCGCCTCGCAGCAGCAGGGTTTCGTGCTGGGCATCGGTTTCTGGGCGGTGGCCGGCAGTCTCGGTTTCGGCCTGCTCGCCGGGCTGTTGCTGTTCCACCTGCTGACCCGGCGCCTGCGCCGTCTGGCAGGGGCGATCGAGCGTTTCGAGGTGGGCGGCTTCAGCGCGCCGATCCCCGACGGCGCGGTCGATGTCGGCGGCGACGACGAGATCGCGCGCCTTGGCCAGGGCTTCGAACGGATGGCCGCGCGGATCGTCGCCCAGCTCGACGCGCTCAAGAGCCAGGACCAGGCGCGCCGCGAGCTGGTCGCGCAGGTCTCGCATGATCTGCGTACGCCGCTCGCCGCGGTCACCGGCGCGCTCGAGACGCTGGCGATGAAGGCGCCCGACGACGTGCAGCGCGCCGAATATCTCGCGATCGCGCTGCGCCAGGCGCAGCGTCTCGGCGGCATGGGCGACGCGCTGTTCGAGCTGGCCCGCCTCGAGGCCCGCGACGTCGAACCCGAATTCGAAACGGTCAACCTTGCCGAGCTGCTGCAGGACGTGGTGCTGAAGTTCCGGCCGCGCGCCGAGGGGGCGGGGGTGCGCCTGGCGCTGCTGCCGCCCGCGACAGCGTCGTTGATGGCGCGGGTCGATGTCGGCCTGCTCGAGCGGCTGTTCGACAACCTGCTCGGCAATGCCCTCGAGCACGCACCCGGCGGCGGCGAGGTCGAGGTCGCGCTGGCACCCGTCGAAGGTGGGCTCGAGGTCACGGTCAGCGACCGCGGGCCGGGCATCCCGGAGGCCGAGCTCGAGACCATTTTCGAGCCGTTCCGCCGTGGCGCCGCCGGGGCCCGGGCGCGCGGTCACGCCGGGCTCGGGCTGGGCATCGCGCGGCG
>CBDTVS010000020.1:0-11336 GCA_965364245.1 uncultured Gammaproteobacteria bacterium
GGAGGCCCAGTTCGGCGACTTCGCCAACGGCGCCCAGGTGGTCATCGACCAGTTCCTGAGCTCCGGCGAGTCGAAGTGGGGCCGGCTCTGCGGCCTGGCGCTGTTCCTGCCGCACGGCTTCGAGGGCCAGGGTCCCGAGCACTCCTCGGCACGCCTCGAGCGCTACCTGCAGCTGTGCGCGGAGTACAACATGCAGGTCTGCGTACCGACCACGCCGGCGCAGATCTTCCACCTGATCCGCCGCCAGATGGTGCGCAACTTCCGCAAGCCGCTGGTGGTCATGACGCCGAAGAGCCTGCTGCGCCACAAGCTGGCGGTCTCGAGCCTCGAGGAGCTGACCTCCGGCCAGTTCCAGACCATCATCGACGAGATCGACGACCTCGACCGCAAGAAAGCCAAGCGCGTGGTGCTCTGCTCCGGCAAGGTCTACTACGATCTGCTGGAAGCGCGTCGCGCCCAGGAGCTGACCGACGTCGCCATCGTGCGCATGGAACAGCTCTACCCGTTCCCGCGCGAGGCGCTGGTCGAGTTGATGAAGAGCTACCCGAACGCCACGCAGGTGGTCTGGTGCCAGGAAGAACCGCGCAACCAGGGCGCGTGGTACCAGCAGCGTCACCACTACAAGATCTGCATCGGTGCCAAGCGCAAGCTCTACTACGCCGGCCGCAACGCCTCGGCCTCACCGGCCGTGGGCAGCTTCGCCGAGCACGCCGCGCAGCAGCAGCGGCTGGTCGAGAAGGCGCTGACCGGCAAGTTCGATACCGCGGAGTAGCCGGGTCCAAGGCCCGCTGCTCGAGACAACCAACCGTAGGGAATGAGAGACTAGACCCATGCGCATCGAAGTCCGTGTGCCCGTGCTTCCCGAGTCGGTCGCGGAGGGAACCCTCCTCAACTGGCATAAGAAACCCGGTGACGCCGTCACCCGGGACGAGAACCTGGTCGACATCGAGACCGACAAGGTCGTGCTCGACGTCCCCGCGCCACAGGACGGCGTACTGGTCGAGATCCTCAAGAACGAAGGCGATACCGTCGCCGGCGAGGACGTGATCGGGGTGCTCGACACCGAGGCCAAGGCCGAGGCCGGCGCCCCGGCTGCCGCGGCGCCCGCCGCAGAGGCCAAGCCCGCCGCCGCGCCCGACCTGAGCCCGGCGGTGCGCAAGCTGGTCGCCGAGCACAACCTCGACGCGTCGAAGATCAGCGGCACCGGCAAGGGCGGCCGCATCATCAAGGAAGACGTGCTCAACTACCTCGAGTCGCAGGAGTCGGCGCCCGCCGCCGCCCCGGCCGCGCCCGCCGCCAAACCCGCGGCTTCGGCTCCCGCCCCGGCTGCCGCCCCCGCGGTGCCGCTCGGCGAGCGTGCCGAGCAGCGCGTGCCGATGACCCGGCTGCGCGCGCGCATCGCCGAGCGCCTGGTCGAAGCGCAGCAGACCGCCGCGATGCTGACCACGTTCAACGAGGTCGACATGCAGCCGGTCATGGAGCTGCGCAAGCGCTACAAGGACAAGTTCGAGAAGGACAACGACGGCGTCCGCCTCGGCTTCATGTCGTTCTTCATCAAGGCGGCGATCGCCGGCCTGCAGCGCTACCCCGAGGTCAACGCCTCGATCGACGGCAGCGACATCGTCTACCACGGCTACTACGACATCGGCGTGGCCGTCTCCGGGCCGCGCGGCCTGGTGGTGCCGATCCTGCGCGACTGCGACCAGATGAGCTTCGCCGACATCGAGGGCGGCATCACCGAGTTCGGCAGGAAGGCCCAGGCCGGCCAGCTGACCATGGAGGATCTGACCGGCGGCACCTTCACAATCTCCAACGGTGGCGTGTTTGGCTCGCTGGTGGCGACACCGATCCTCAACCCGCCGCAGAGCGCGATCCTCGGCATGCACAAGATCCAGGAGCGCCCGGTGGTCGAGAACGGCGAGATCGTGATCCGCCCGATGATGTACCTCGCGCTGACCTACGATCACCGCATCATCGACGGCCGCGAGGCGGTACGCTTCCTGGTCGCGATCAAGGAGGCGCTCGAGGATCCGGCGCGGCTGCTGCTGCAGGTCTAGGTCCGCAAATAGCATGGGGCCGCACTCGGCAGCGGGTGCGGCCCCGACTTCTCTGAGGGGGAACAGCTCATGTCCAAGTCCTACGACGTCGTCGTCATCGGTGCCGGCCCCGCCGGCTACGTCGCCGCGATCCGCGCCGCCCAGCTCGGGCTCAAGACCGCCTGCGTCGACCGCTGGATCAACAAGCAGGGCGAGCCGGCGCTCGGCGGCACCTGCCTGAACGTCGGCTGCATCCCCTCCAAGGCGCTGCTCGAGTCCTCCGAGCACTACCACGAGGTGCTGCACGGCCTGGGTGAGCACGGCATCAGCGCCAAGTCGGTGGCCATCGACGTGCCGAAGATGATCTCGCGCAAGGACAAGATCGTCGGCGACCTGACCGGCGGCATCAAGCAGCTGTTCAAGGCCAACAAGATCGACTGGGTGCAGGGTCGCGGCCGGCTGCTCGCCGGCAAGCAGGTCGAGGTGACGCCGAACGGCGCCGACAAGCCGAGCGAGGTGCTCTCCGCCGGCGCGGTGATCCTGGCCACCGGCTCGCGCCCCGTCGACATCCCGGCCGCGCGTATCGACCGTGACCGCATCGTCGACTCCACCGGCGCACTGGAATTCACCGAGGTGCCGAAGAAGCTCGGCGTGATCGGTGCCGGCGTGATCGGCGTCGAGCTCGGCAGCGTCTGGAACCGGCTCGGCTCCGAGGTGGTGCTGCTCGAGGCGCAGGACGACTTCATGCCGCTGGCCGACACCCAGATCGCGCGTGAGTCGCTGCGCCAGTTCAAGAAGCAGGGGCTCGACATCCGTCTCGGCGCGCGCGTCACCTCGACCAAGGCGACCGCCAAGCAGGTCGCGCTCACCTACCAGGACAAGGACGGCGAGCACAAGCTGACCTTCCACAAGCTGATCGTCGCGGTCGGCCGGCGTCCCAACTCCGACAACCTGTGGGCCTCCGACGTGGAACTGCTGTCCGACGAGTCGGGCTTCGTCGACGTCGACGACCAGTGCCGCACCACGCTGCCGGACGTCTACGCCATCGGCGACCTGGTGCGCGGGCCGATGCTCGCCCACAAGGGCTCCGAGGAGGGCGTCGCGGTGGCCGAGATCATCGCCGGCCAGGCGACCGTGCTCAACCACGACACCATCCCGTCGGTGATCTACACCGCGCCGGAGATCGCCTGGGTCGGCAAGACCGAGCAGGAGCTCAAGGCGGCCGGCACCGACTACCGCGTCGGCAGTTTCCCGTTCGCGGCCAACGGCCGCGCGCGCGCCATGGAACAGGGCGCCGGCATGGTCAAGATCATCGCCGACGCGAAGACCGACCGCATCCTCGGTGGCCACATCGTCGGCCCCTCCGCTTCCGAGCTGATCGCCGAGATCGTGCTGGCGATGGAGTTCGGCGCCAGCTCCGAGGACATCGCGCGCACCATCCACGCCCACCCGACGCTGTCGGAGTCGGTGCACGAAGCGGCGCTCGCCGTCGACGGCCGCGCGCTGCATAGGGCGTAGGCAACAATCGCGGGTGCGTTGCCTGCGGCGTGCTGAGGTGTGGGCCCGAATCGCGGCGCGAGCGCCGCTCCTACAAGTCACGGTGACGACCCGCCCGGTGTAGGAGCGCCGCCCACGGCGCGATTCCGCGGCGTATCGCGTCCCGGCGGCCGTGCCGCCCGCGACGGAACAGTGAAACAAACACCGGGGTGAAGACATGACCACCATCCGCCAGGAAGACCTGATCCAGAGCGTCGCCGACGCGTTCCAGTACATCTCCTACTACCACCCGGCCGACTACATCCGTGCGTTGACCGCGGCCTGGGAACGCGAGGAGTCGCCGGCGGCGAAGGACGCGATGGCGCAGATCCTGATCAACTCGCGCATGGCCGCGACCGGCCACCGGCCGATCTGCCAGGACACCGGCATCGCCGTGGTGTTCCTCAAGGTCGGCATGAACGTGCGCTGGGAAGGCGACCTGAGCCTGACCGAGATGATCAACGAGGGCGTGCGTCGCGCCTACACCCACCCCGACAACGTGCTGCGCGCCTCGGTGCTGGCCGACCCGGCCGGCAAGCGCCAGAACACCCGCGACAACACCCCGGCGGTGATCCACACCGAGATCGTGGCGGGTGACGAACTCGAAGTGATCTGCGCGGCCAAGGGTGGCGGCTCGGAGAACAAGGCCAAGTTCGTCATGCTCAACCCGAGCGACAGCCTGGTCGACTGGGTGCTCAAGACCGTACCGACCATGGGCGCCGGCTGGTGCCCACCTGGCATCCTCGGCCTCGGTATCGGCGGCACGCCCGAGAAGGCGATGCTGATGGCCAAGGAGTCGCTGATGGCGCCGGTCGACATCCAGGAACTGCAGGCCGGCGGCCCGGCGAACCGCGCCGAGGAGCTGCGCCTGGAGCTCTACGAGAAGGTCAACGCGCTCGGCATCGGCGCGCAGGGCCTCGGCGGCCTGACCACGGTGCTCGACGTCAAGGTCATGGACTGCCCGACCCACGCCGCGTCGCTGCCGGTGGCGATGATCCCGAACTGCGCGGCGACCCGCCATGCCCACTTCACGCTGCGCGGCGACGGCCCGGCCGAACTCAAGCCGCCGAGCCTGGCCGACTGGCCGGAGCTGACCTTCGAGGTCGGCGCCAACACCAAGCGCGTCAACCTCGACACGGTGACGCCCGAGGAGGTCGCGAGCTGGCAGCCGGGCGACACGCTGCTGCTGTCGGGCAAGCTGCTGACCGGCCGCGATGCCGCGCACAAGCGCATCCAGGACCTGCTCGCCAGCGGCGAGGGGCTGCCCGAGGGCGTCGACTTCAACGGCCGCTTCATCTACTACGTCGGTCCGGTCGACCCGGTCCGCGACGAGGTGGTGGGCCCGGCCGGCCCGACGACCGCCACGCGCATGGACAAGTTCACGCGCATGATGCTCGAGCAGACCGGCCTGCTCGGCATGGTCGGCAAGGCCGAGCGCGGCCAGGTCGCGATCGACGCGATCCGCGACAACAAGGCGGTCTACCTGATCGCCGTCGGCGGCGCCGCATACCTCGTCTCCAAGGCGATCCGCAAGTCACGCGTGGTCGCGTTCGCCGAGCTCGGTATGGAGGCGATCCACGAGTT
Source organism: uncultured Gammaproteobacteria bacterium (assembly GCA_965364245.1). Classification (GTDB taxonomy): domain Bacteria; phylum Pseudomonadota; class Gammaproteobacteria; order QNFN01; family QNFN01; genus QNFN01. Next base: position 5,157 of record CBDTVS010000020.1, read on the forward strand.
CGAGGTCGAGGAGATGCCGGTCACCGTCGCCGTCGACAGCCGCGGCGAGTCGGTGCACAAGGCCGGCCCGAAGGAGTGGCAGAGCCGCATCGGCAAGATCCCGGTCACCGCGGCCTGAGTGAGGCCTCCGGTCGGGCTCGGCCCGATCCGACTGTGCATGTCGGACTGAAGTCCGACCCACAAGCAAGACAAATTCCTGCTGCTCTGTGGGTCGGGCTTCAGCCCGACTTGACTACGAGCCACAACCAGGCCGGACCCGTGGGCGGATCGGCCGCGAGTTGACCCGCGCCACCACGGGCGTGGCCCGACCTTCCTATACTCAGCGGGCCACCGACCACCTGGAGCCACGATGAAGCTCAGCGAACTGCCCCTGGTCATCGAGCCCGAGCAGCTCGAGGCCATCCTCGGCAACGAGGACCTGCTGGTCGTCGACCTCAGCCGGCCCGAACAGTACGCACACATGCACGTACCCGGCGCGGTGCACCTCGACTACGGCCTGATCGTGCGCGGTCAGCGTCCCGCACCCGGGCTGCTCCCGGATCCTGCCCATCTCTCCCGGGTGTTCGGCGCGCTCGGTCTCGAGCGCACGCACCACGTCGTCGCGCTCGACGACGAGGGGGGCGGCAAGGCGGCGCGCCTGCTGTGGACGCTCGACGTGGTCGGCCACCCGTCGTGGTCGCTGCTCAACGGCGGCATGCACGCCTGGGTCAACGAGCACCACCCGGTCGAGGGCCACGCGGTGCAGCCGACGCCCGGCGACTACCCGGTCAGCTACGCCGACGAACCGGTCGCGACCCGCGACTGGATTCGCGCCCACCTCGACGACGACGAGGTGCGCATCCTCGACGCGCGCACTACCGAGGAGCACCACGGCTGGAAGTCCTTCGCCGCCCGCCCCGGCCACATCCCCGGCGCGGCCAACCTCGACTGGATGCTGACCCTGGACCGGGCGCGCAACCTGCGCTTGCTGCCCGAGGCCGAGCTGCGCGCGCTGCTCGAGGAGCGTGGCCTGACCCCGGACCGGCAGATCGTCTGTCACTGCCAGACCCACCATCGCTCGTCGCACAGCTACGTGATGCTGCGCAGCCTCGGCTACCCGCGCGTCAAGGGTTACCCGGGCTCGTGGGCCGAATGGGGCAACGATCCCGACGTGCCGATCGAGGCCTCCTGAGCCGGCCGCCATCGCGCACCTGCCACCGACCGCCGGCGGGATCCACGACCCGCTGCGCGGCGCGTTGTTCATCACCGCCGCGGCACTGATGTTCGCCGGCGTCGGCGCCCTGGTGAAGGGCGCGTCCGCCGGCCTCCCGGGCGAGGTGCTGGTGTTCTTCCGCAACCTGTTCGGCGCGCTGATGCTGCTGCCACTGCTGCGTCTCGGCGGCGTGGGTCTGCGCACGCCGGTGTTCCACCTGCACCTGCTGCGCGCGCTGTTCGGGGTCGGCGCGCTGTACGGCTACTTCTACGTGCTGGCGCGCATCCCGCTCGGCGAGGCGGTGCTGCTGACGTTCTCCGCGCCGCTGTTCATCCCGTTCCTCGCCCGCCTCGCCCTCGGCGAGCCGATCGGCACGCGCGCGGTCGGCGCCGCCGGACTCGGCTTCGTCGGCCTGCTGCTGATCCTGAAGCCGGGCACCGGGCTGTTCCGGCCGGAGGTGCTGGTCGGGGTCCTCTCCGGCACCTGCGCGGCGGCGGCAATGGTCTGCGTCCGTCAGCTCGGCCGCCACCGTGAACCGGCGACCCGCGTGGTGTTCTACTTCGCCGTGCTCGGCAGCCTGGTCTCCGCGCTGCCGCTCCCCTGGACCTGGCGCACGCCGGAGCCCGCCGCCTGGCCGGTGCTGGTCGCGATCGGTGCGCTGGCCTCCGCCGGACAGTACCTGCTGACCCGTGGCTACGCCTGCGCCCCGGCGGGCCAGGTGGGACCGTTCAGCTACTTCTCGGTGCTGTTCTCGACGCTGCTCGGCTGGCTGCTGTGGAGCGAGCTGCCCGACGCGCTGTCGGGGGTCGGCGCGTTGCTGGTGATCGCGGCCGGCGTCACCGCGCTGCGCGAGCGCAGCGCACGCGCCCAGACCCTATAATTGCCGTTTGTAATCGCCGCGAGACGCGCATGGACCCGACCCCCGCCCACACCCGCGCCGCCGAGGATGTCGCCGGTCTGACCGACCGGCTGCGCACCCTGCCCCAGTACCTGCTGCCGACGCACGCGCTGTCGCGCGTGGTGCACCGCGCGACGCGCAGCCGCGTGGGCTGGTGGAAGGACCTGCTGATCGACCTGTTCTGCAGCCGTTTCGATGTCGCTCTCGACGAGGCGGAGCAGAGCAACCGGCGCGCGTTCGAGACCTTCAACGCCTTCTTCACCCGCGCGCTGCAACCCGACGCGCGACCGCTGGACGCCGATCCCGCGACGCTGCTGCAACCGGTCGACGGCGCGGTCTGCTACTGCGGCCCGCTCGACGAAGCACCGCTGGTGGCCAAGGGCCACCGCTACGACGCCACCACGCTGCTGGGCGGCAACCTGCAGCGCGCCGCACCGTTCGCCGGCGGCAGCGTCGCCAATCTCTACCTGTCGCCGCGTGACTACCACCGCGTGCACATGCCGCTCGACGGCCGGCTGGTGGAACTGGTGCACGTTCCCGGCCGCCTGTTCGCGGTCAACCCTCCGGCGGTGCGCACCGTGCCGGGGCTGTTCGCGCGCAACGAGCGCGTGGTGCTGCTGTTCGACACCGCGGTCGGCCGGGTCGCGGTGGTACTGGTCGGCGCGCTGTTCGTCGGCAGCATCGAGACGCCGTGGGCCGGCGAGATCACCCCGCCCCACCGCAGCGAGATCACGCTGACCCGTTACGGCCACAGCGGTCCCGAGTTCGCGCGTGGCGCCGAGATCGGGCGCTTCAACATGGGCTCGACGGTGATCGTGCTGCTGCCGCCCGGCGCGGCGACGCTGCGCGATGACCTCTCGCCGGGCCAGGCGGTACGCCTCGGTCAGCCGCTCGGCACCCTGCACCCGCAGGACTGAGCCCTAGCGCGCGCGCTTGCGCCGCACCGGCTTGCCCGACGTCCCGGGCCGGTGCGCGGCGATCTGCTCGCCGAGCAGCCTGAACTCCTCGCCCCGCGCGCTACCCCTGCGCCACACCAGCCCGATCTCGCGGTAGGCGTCCGCGGCCAGCGGGTAGGTGCGGACGTGGGTGTCGCGCAGCAGCGCCGAACCCTCGGCCATCGCCGGCAGGAAGGTGATGCCGAGATCGGCCTCGACCATCTGCACCAGGGTCAGCAGGCTGCTCGCGGCGAAGCGGCTGACCTTCTCGTGGCGGCGGATGCGGCAGGCGTCGAGGGCGTGGTCGCGCAGGCAGTGGCCGTCCTCGAGCAGCAGCACGCTCTCCTGCTGCAGCCGGTTGAAGCGGTAGCGCTCCGGGTCGACGCGCGACGTCCCCTCGCGGCAGGCGAGGCGGAACGGGTCGCGGAACAGCGACAGCACCTCGGCATGGCGCACCTCGTACGGCAGCGCCATCAGCACCACGTCGAGTTCCCCGTCGAGCATCGCCTCGAGCAACGTCGCGGTCTGCTCCTCGCGCAGGTAGAGCTGCAGGCGCGGGTAGGCCTCGAGCAGCGCCGGCATGAACGCCGGCAGCAGGAACGGGGCGACGGTCGGGATCACCCCGAGGTTCAGGCGCCCCGCCAGCGGCTCCCCGGTGTGACGCGCCGCCTCGACGAACGCCTCCGCGTCGCGCAGCACCAGGCGCGCCTGTGCGGCCAGTTCCTGGCCGACCGCGGTGACGGTCACCCTCTTGCGCGTGCGGTCGAAGAGCTGCACGTCGAGCAGCGTCTCGAGTTCGCGGATCGCCACCGAGAAGGCCGACTGCGATACGAAGCACGCCGCGGCAGCACGTCCGAAGTGCTGCGTCTCCACCAGGGCGAGGAAGTAGCGCAGCTGCTTGAGGGTCGGCAGGTGGGTCATCCGGCTCTCCATATCATTCGATTTAATAGATCACTGTGATGATTATATTCTATTTTAATAATTTATAGACAGCTCCTAGACTACGCCCATCGATCGCAACCCGGACAACGGAACCGCGCCATGACCAAGACCGCCACCTTCGCCGCCGTGCACTTCTGCGTCGCCTTCACCGTGGGCTACCTGATGACCGGTAGCGTGCTGGTCGGCGGGGCCATCGCGCTGGTCGAGCCGGCGGTCAACACCGTCGCGTACCACTTCCACGAGCGGGCCTGGGCCCGCATGGAAGCGGGACGTGCGGACCGCCTGACGCCCTGCGGCGGCGCGATCGCCTGCTGAAACCGACTCCCTCAACCCAACCGCAACCCAAGGAGAACACATCATGTTCGAGAACAGAGAAGGCAAGAAGGTCCCGAACGTCACCTTCCGCACCCGCCAGGACCACGACTGGGTCGACGTGACCAGCGACGACATCTTCGCCAACCGCACGGTCGTCGTGTTCGCGCTGCCCGGCGCGTTCACCCCGACCTGCTCGTCGACCCACGTGCCGCGCTACAACCAGCTGGCCCCGGTCTTCAAGCAGCACGGCGTGGACGAGATCGTCTGCATCTCGGTCAACGATGCCTTCGTGATGAACGAGTGGCAGGCTGACCAGAAGGCCGACGCCATCACCTTCCTGCCCGATGGCAACGGCGACTTCAGCCGCGGCATGGGCATGCTGGTGCCGAAGAATGATCTCGGCTTCGGCGACCGCTCGTGGCGCTACTCGATGCTGGTGCGTGATGGCGTGATCGAGAAGATGTTCATCGAGCCGGACGAGCCGGGCGATCCCTTCGGCGCCTCCGACGCCGACACCATGCTCGCGCACGTCGCGCCCAAGGCCGCCAAGCCGCACGACGTGACGGTGATGACCCGCAAGGGCTGCGCGTACTGCGCCCGTGCCAAGGGCATGCTGAACGATGCAGGCATCGCGTTCGAGGAACTGGTGCTCAACCAGGACTACAGCGAGCGTTCGCTGCGTGCCATCGCCGGCGCCACCACCGTTCCGCAGGTGTTCGTCAACGGCGAGCGCATCGGTGGCTCGGAGGACGTCGAGGCCTGGCTCTCGGCCCGCGCCAAGGCGGCCTGATCCGGCACCCCACGGCGGCCGGGGCGGCTCTCGCCCCGGCCGCTTCTCCCAACCAGGAAAGCGAGATGAACAATCACTTCGACCTGATCGCCATCGGCGGCGGCAGCGGCGGCCTCGCGGTCGCCGAGCGTGCCGCCCAGCTCGGCCGGCGCGTCGCGCTGGTCGATCCCAACCCACTCGGCGGCACCTGCGTCAACGCCGGCTGCGTGCCGAAGAAGCTGATGTGGTTCGCCGCCCATGCGGCCGAGACGGTGCGCGACAGCGCGGGTCTCGGCCTGCGCGCCAGCCTCGACGGCATCGACTGGCCAACCCTGGCGGCACGCCGCGACGCCCTGCTCGCCGAGCTCAACGGCTACTGGGCCGAGCACCTGGTCACGCTGGGCGTGGTGCATCTCGCGGGCCGCGCCCGCTTCGTCGATGCGCACACCATCGAGGTCGACGGCGCCCGGTTCAGCGCCGACCACCTGGTGGTCGCGACCGGCAGCGCGCCGATCGTGCCCTCGGTTCCCGGTGCCGAGCTCGGCATCACCTCCGACGGCTTCTTCGCCCTGCGCGAACAGCCACGCCGCGTGGCCATCGTCGGTGGTGGTTATATCGGCGTGGAGCTCGCCGGGGTGCTGCGCGGCCTCGGTTCCGAGGTCGCACTGTTCGCCCTCGAACCGCGCGTGCTGCCCCCGTTCGACCCGTTGATCGGTGAGACCCTCGGCGAGACGCTCGCCGGCCAGGGCGTTGAATTGCATCTCCAGACGGCGGTGGCTGCACTCGAACAGGCCGCCAACGGCCTGACCGTTGTGACGGCCGACGGCGCACGCCTGGTCGGTTTCGACCAGGTGATCTGGGCGGTGGGCCGGCGGCCCAATACCGCGGGACTCGGCCTCGACCGGGCCGGCCTCGGGGTATTGAGAAGCGGCCACCTCGACGTCGACCCCGACGGACGGACCGGCGTGCCGGGCATTTACGCCATCGGCGACGTGGTCACCGGCCCGGCCCTGACGCCGGTCGCGATCCACCAGGGGCGCCGTCTCGCCGAACTGCTCTACGATCCGCAGCATGCGCGCCCGGCGGCGCACGCCCATGTCCCGACCGTGGTCTTCAGCCACCCGCCGGC